>NZ_JAAHIE010000331.1:0-8359 GCF_010671945.1 Moorena sp. SIO4E2 | reverse complement strand
ATCAATTGAAGAATTAGAATGTTTGTTAAATCATCTTTTAAATGAAGGAGGGTTAATTATAAAATGGGTACGAAAAATAAAAAACAAAGGCAATGCTGTTATCACAGTTTAAATGCGCAACAGCTTAGCTGATAGCTGATAGCTTACTTCCCAGGTAGCAGCCAGATCGATCTGATTGAAGATAGAAAACAGCTGATAGCTGAGAGCTGATAGCTGATAGCTGATAGCTGAGAGCTGAGAGCTGATAGCTGAGAGCTGAGAGCTGAGAGCTGAGAGCTGATAGCTGAGAGCTGAGAGCTGATAGCTGATAGCTGATAGCTGATAGCTGATAGCTCACAGCTGACGGCTGAGAGCTGACCGCTGACAGCTGACCTAGGGAGTAAACCCTAGAGTTTTTGTATGATTTAAGTTAACTCTGTTGACTTAATCCTCTTGAATGCCATGACTGACACTGTTCTTGACGTCCATAATCTGAAAGTCCAATTCCAAACCGATGTAAAACAGGTCACAGCCGTTGACAGCATTGACTTTCAACTGCGTCGAGGACAAACCCTAGGGATTGTGGGGGAGTCAGGCTCTGGGAAATCAGTCACCTCTTTGGCCATCATGGGTTTGATACCTTATCCTGGTAAGGTTACCAATGGGGAGATTTACTTCCGACCCTCAACTCGGGAAAAAGGGGTGGATTTACTAGGGCTGAGTCCTGATCACAAGCAGTCCTACCGGGGTGGTCAAATCTCAATGATTTTCCAAGAACCCATGACTTCCCTTAACCCAGTTTATACCTGTGGGTTTCAACTGACAGAAGCGATTCTGCAACACCAGGATGTTTCCCTAAAAGAAGCAAGGCGTCAAGCCATGGCTCGTCTTCAAGAGGTCAAGCTACTCCCTAGCGATCAACAATTGAGGGAGAGTTTTCTAGAGGAATTCCGTCGGGAGAACCCTGGTCAAGCTATACCGGGGGAACGGCTAATTAATCGCCACATTAACCAGCAAAAACGGGAAATTTTAAAGCGCTATCCCCATGAACTGTCTGGTGGTCAATTGCAGCGGGTGATGATTGCGATCGCAATTTCTTGTAACCCTGATGTGTTGATTGCTGATGAACCCACTACTGCTCTTGATGTTACCGTACAGGCAACTATTCTGGATTTGCTGAGGGAGTTACGGGATACCCGAGGGATGTCCATGATTTTTATTACCCACGACTTAGGGGTAATTGCGGAAATTGCTGACAGCGTAGCGGTGATGTACCAAGGCAAAATTGTGGAAAGGGGTGATGTCTGGAAAATTTTCTCTGAGCCAAACCATCCCTACACCAAGGGATTATTAGCCTGTCGCCCAACTCTGGATAAAACTGTAACATACCTACCAACTGTTTCTGACTTCATGGAGGTGGTAACTACTGCTAGTGGGGAAGAGGTAATCCGAGAAAAATCAAAAGGGTTGAATGTTGACCGGTTCCAGCTTCAAACTTCGTCAGATAACCTACCCTACGGGAACGCTAAAGGCGAACAACCTTCAACCTCCCAACCTTCAACCTCCCAACCTTCAACCTCCCAACCTTCAACCTCCCAACCTTCAACCAAACCACCGTTAGTTTCGGTGCGTAACTTACAGGTAGGCTTTCCCATTCGAGGCGTATTTGGCGGGACGAAACGCTATCTGATGGCAGTCAATGGAGTATCCTTTGATGTTTATCCCAGTGAAACCTTGGGCTTAGTAGGAGAATCCGGTTGTGGCAAATCTACCTTAGCACGAACATTGCTGCGCTTGATTGAACCAATGGGTGGAGAAGTAAACTTTGATGGTAAAGAGATTACCAAAATCAAGGGTATGGGTTTGCGGCAATTACGCCGTGAAATGCAAATTGTGTTTCAGAATCCCTTTAGTTCCCTCGACCCACGACTAAAGATTGGGGAAGCAGTGATGGAACCCCTATTGATTCATGATGTTGGGGGTAATAGTAAGGAAAAACGCGATCGCGTGGCTGAGTTGTTGGAGCGAGTGGATTTAAATCCTGACTGGATGAATCGCTATCCTCACGAATTTTCTGGAGGTCAGCGCCAGCGGGTCTGTATTGCTAGGGCACTCGCTCTTAATCCTAAGTTTATCATTTGTGATGAATCCGTTTCTGCTCTAGATGTTTCCGTACAGGCACAAGTCCTGAATTTGCTGAAACAATTGCAGGAGGATTTCGGCTTAACCTATATATTCATTTCCCATGACTTGAGTGTAGTTAAATTCATGAGCGATCGCATTATGGTAATGAACCAGGGCAAAATTGAAGAAATTGGTCCCGCTGACAGTATTTATCGAGAACCGAAACAGGATTATACTCGTCAGCTGATTGCTTCTATTCCCACTGGTACTCTCGATCGGATTCAACAGCAGCAACACAGACGACAAGCTATGGAAATACCTGAGATTAATGATCCATGGTCTATTAATTCTGAGATTAGTGATCCATGGTCTGTTAATTAAGGGAAAGGTTATTTTTTTTAAATTCAAAATGCCAAATTAAAAATTCAAAATTACATAAGCTATCAGCTAATGCCCTACGCGCACGCTACTTGAGGTGCTATCAGCCTCGAAGTCTGTGCCAGGAGTCATGGAATTTTCCCCATACTTTCAATTCTCATTAATCTGGAATTATTAAATTATCTCGTTCTAGGTTTATTGTAAGCACCTCAAGTAGCGTGAGCTTTTAGCTGACGGCTGACGGCTGACGGCTGACGGCTTACAAAATTACTAGCCTTATAATTTTGAATTGTTGACAACAAATACAAGCCTCTGAATTCATTTCGGGGGTATTTTTTAATTTTGAATTGATAATTTTGAATGGTCGCAAAGCAATTGACGTTCCTCCCAAATTAGTTTTTTAAGTTTTTTAACGTTTTTACAGTATTTAAATGTTTTGTGTTATTATGAAAGTAAGGAGATAAGGAGATAGAAAGAAGCCAGCGCAAAGTTTCCATGGCAAACGCTGGCTTCTGGCTCCTCCATTAACACAAGGAGATAGATCCTATGCTAAAACCAATTCACCCTGATGGTGAGGGTCACCCCTACCAACAAACGGTGGAACAGGCTTCTGTGGAACAGGCTTCTAGCCTGTCCCACACTGACTATGAACTGGGGTATAGTCATAGATCCCTGATATCGCGATACCCGACATCGCTGTCAGTGGCGGATTTGCCACCTCATTTGGCGCTAGCGCTAGACTTTTGCAGTTTACCAGCCATAAGCTTACTGCCAAGGGAACAAGACTTAGAAACTCTAGCAGTAGAGGAGGCTTTTTGACACTCCCCGGTCTAAAGACGCGGGGATTCTGCTGACAAGATAAACTTAGGTAACGTCCAAAGTCTAATCTTCGCTACGGTAGTCAAACACCGTCTACTCAGTCTGGATAGGTCTATGCCTAGCTTTCTGGCTACTTTTCTCAAGATATTTGCACTACCATTTAAGTCAGCATTTACTATTGACTTATTTGAAGTCTTATAAAGACCGCGCTTTACACGCTTTCCTGATGCTTTCCACCCACTTGGTTTTTCTCCATAAGCAGGTAGGGAGTCTCCATCAAGATAGCTGGCCTTACTGGTGTAAGCTTCCTCCGTCAATTCCAAATGGATTCCGTGTAAACTGCACAACTGAGATAGCCTATCTTTTAGCTTCCCTAAAGGTATTTGAACAAACTGTTGATTGTTTATCCTACCCATATTGGAGCATTGTTTAAAACCTTCATTCCAGCCTAGGACTATAGTCCCAATACTGTATTCAAGGCAATGGTTGATTATTATCTTAGCGGCCTTATTTATTCCATCTCTCATCCGATGGTTCCGTTTCCGAGTAACCCTATCAAGCCAATTATCCCAATAATCTTTTGCTCTACCTTTCTTTCTTGTAGAGACTTGCTTGTTCCAATATTGGTTAAAGGACTTCATGGCACGACAGTCTATTAAAAAAGAATTTCCTAAAGTGTCAACGCAAGCCGCTAAATTACTAGAAGTCCCTAAATCTATACTCAAAGCCTCTTTGCTTTTATCTTTGACTTGGACTGACTCTGGTATCTCATAAGATACTTCTAGGTAAAAAGCCCCATTTTTAGGTAAAATAGTCCATTCTTTTATTTTTATATCTTCTAAATTACTAGGAAAAGACAGAGAGAATTTTTTGATTCCAAACCATCTCTTTACATTTAATCCCAGAGAAAAAGTAATTAAGTCTTCATGTCTCTTTGGCTTTTGCCCTCCTGAATTTGGATAAGAGACTTTAAACATCTTTTTCCCTTTCAAATATCCAGGAGGCTTCGGTCTACTTTTTAAACCCCCTTTGAACCAAGACTCTCTTAGCTTCTTATAGGATTTAAGTGCTTCGGCCACACTCATCAATGTCTGCTGGGCTGGGGTGGAGGGGAGAGACTTAGCTACAATCGTCTTTCCTACGCTTTTTTCATATATCAAGTCGAATTTACCTGTAAGTAGTTTTCCTGTTTTGAAAAACACTTGACGAGAAAAGTAAACTCCCATATTGTACAGTTTCCCTGACTGCTCACAAAGATAAGTCAGGATTGCCTCTGTCTCTTTGTCCGGGTGTAAAAGGATTTGCTGAACCCCTACTTTTAACTTCTTTTTAGCCATTATCGACCCTCAGGGGTTTGTCGTTAACTATATATTAACCTACAATAAAAACAACAGCAAGTCCGGAGAGAAAATAAATTGAGAAACAGCGGTTTTGAGTACAGACACTACAACCATGCGGTCGGGGTGTGTACTGTACATTTAGTATGGATACCGAAAAGAAGAAAAAAGGTATTGGTAGGAAAGATTAGGGATAGGATTTACGAAATTTTTACTGAGATAGCTTCGGAGAAGAACTGGAATATTAAAGCTTTAGAGGTTGCTCCTGATCATATTCACCTTTTTGTAGAGATAAATCCAACAGATGCTATTTATCAAGTAGTCAGGGCTTTCAAAGGCAGAAGTGCAAACTACTTGCGAAAAGAGTTCCCTGAATTAAAAAAACTGCCATCTCTTTGGACTAATAGTTATTTTTTTAGTACCGCAGGGAAGGTGAGTAGTGAAACTATTCAGCGGTATATCAACGACCCTCACCACGGATAAGAAGGTGGCTAAAGCCACTATGGAGAATTCCTCCCCGGTCTTTAGACACGGGGAGGAATTCTACCTAGATCTTTATGAAAAAGCCCCGTCCTCTAACCGAAAAAGACCAAGCCTTAATCCAGCGCTACAGTAACTGCCAATTGGGAATGACACCACAAAAGTTTTATGGCAAATGGTTAGTGACTTATGAGGTCATCGCCTGTATTTGCTCCCGTAGTGATGCTACAGTACAGCGCTGGTTTGCCAGAGGTCACAACTATCGCTCTCCCATGCCCATCGATTTGTACCATCTGGCCATAATGGATTTCCTTCTGGAGAATTTTGAAGAAATGCCTGAAAAACTCCAGAATTTCCTGTGTCCACCACATTAACAAGATGGAGATATCCGGAGATGAGAAGATTCCGAATAGTAGACTCAGAATCGTCTTTATTTCTTTGATATCCAGATAATATCACTATTGTCACGCTTGGGTAATGGGTAAGGTAATTGTGATTACTCTCGTACCATTACCCATTAGCAAAAATAATACCAATGGTTCCAAGTAGGAATACACCCCAATTCCTAGGGCTATCATACATAATTTTTAGTTTTATGTACCATTATTTTTTTATTATTAAGTGTAGAATAATTTTAGCTTGATAAGCTATTAATTAATCCTTTCAAAACTCCCTAAATTAGTGAGGCAATATTTTAGCCAAAGGATTAAATTTAGCGAGTTTAATATCTTGAGATGAGTAGGTGATTTTTATCCCATTAAAATGGGAGTTTAACTAGCCAGTAAGTTTCCTCAATTATCTAGGAGTAATTTTACGATGTCAGACATGAACAATCCAGAAGAAAATTCCCAAGCAGTTCCCTTTTTTGCCCGCTACTTGGAGGGACAATTTATTGAAGACTTATCTAAGGAAGAAATGGAAACTGTCAAAGGTGGTAATGTATTGCCTATTCGCAGTCTTACCAGAAAGTACCCATCTGATCGGGAAGATTGGTCGGGGGTAACCTTCAAGTTTCGAGATGATCTAATAGTTGAGACTCAAAAGTACCCATCTGATCAAGAAGATATATAGCAATCCGTGTAATATTTTCAGACCGGGGATATCTGGAAGATAGGGAATAATCTACCCAGAGCCTAACTTATTTATTTTAGGTTTAAATTAAAAATTTTCGCCAATTTGGCGTTACAGCTAGGGAGGCATGGCTTTTAATAGATTTATAGGAAAATAGTTGTGTCTATTCATGGGTCTATTCATGGATATACTCATACTTAGCCACATCCTATCTCCTATTTCCCCACATCTTATTTATCCACTAGGAGTTTAAAGCCATGTCTAATATGGACAAACCAGAAGAAAATTCCCAAGCAGTTCCCTTTTTCGCCCGCTACCTAGAAGGGCAATGGTGCGAAGAGCTATCTGAAGAGGAAATGGATGATGTTAGAGGCGGTCGCGGATTTGCGTTCACAGAGAAGTTCCCCTCTGATTTTGAAGATGGTGCCGGATGCTTTACCCGGAAGTACCCCTCAGATCACGAAGAGGGTGGCGGTGGTCCAGCCTTGACTAAGAAGTATCCCTCAGATCACGAAGAGGGTGGCGGTGGTCCAATTGCGATGACCCGGAAGTACCCATCGGATCAAGAAGATGGTGGCGGTGGTCCAATTGTGACCCTGAAGTTCCCCTCTGATGAGGAAGATGCTCCCCACAAGTAATATCGTATCGAGTTGACTATAGGGTTTACTAATTAGCGTGAGGTACATCTAAATTTTATTCGCTGTTCCGAAACTCCGAAGCTCCCTTCTAAAACCAAGAAGGAAAGTACCTCACCCAATTTATAACTGCTATAACACAATTAACAAAGGTCAAAGATTCGATGCAGCAGGTAATTACAGCAAAGCTGAAGTTGAACTGCACACCGGAGCAAAAGCAAAAGCTTCGTGCAGTTACTTTAGCTTATCGTGATGCCTTGAACTATACATCGAAATTGGCGTTTGACAAAGGCAAACTTTCTGATGCGGCTAAGTTACAAAAGCAGGTTTACTACGACATTCGAGAACGCTTTAGGTTACCAGCCCAAATGGCATGTAACGTACCTCGACAGGTAGCTGCAATCTATAAAAATCTCTGGATGAAAGTAGAGCGTAATGCTACTCACTTAAAATCCGGGATTACCAACAAGCGTTACCAAGGCTTAGATCCCCCTCCTAAATTCAGAGCTCGGACCTGTACGTTTAGTTACAAGCGTGACTACTCATTTGTTAAAGGTAAAGCTAGCCTAGTTACCTTAGAAGGTCCCATAAAAATTGACTACTCCGGAGCTCAAAAACACTTAGACTTGATTCATTCAGGTGCTGCAAAAATAGGTACAGCAATAATTTGCACTTCATTGACTATAAAGCCGTTTTGGGTGGCGCTTTAGCGATTAGAGTTGATGCTAATTTCACCTCCCAGTCATGTCCCCGTTGTGGTCACACCAATAAAGCCAATCGACCCAATCAGGGCTTAGATTTTGATTGCATGGCTTGTGGATACAAACTACATGCTGATTTAGTTGGAGCCAAGAATATCGCACTGAGAACGCTCCTCTTGAGGCAAGACTTTGAGAGGACGGGGCGACTTTCAACCGTCCCTGATGTGTCCCAGGATGAAACCAAAACTCTAGACTGAGGGGATTGCCAAAGGCTAGCCTATCTCGGGAATTAGATTGGAGGTGAACTGTAGACACAATCCCCTTGCCAAGGGTGTACTCGATTAGGGTACTCGATTAGACAGGGGTAGTTGAAATAATTACCGATACTATTTCTCCCTTTGCGTCAACTGAGCTTTTGAAACCCGCGATCAGCCCTCAGCTATCAGCTTTGGGCTGAGTGTTATTTATTTTACTTAGGACTTACGAAGTTTAGTTGGTTTTGCCCCCCTAACCCCCCAAGTTTGGGGGATTACTCAAAAAGTCCCCCAAACTTGGGGGATTTAGGGGGCAATGGCTAATTCCTATTACTGTTATTTATTCTTCACCATTAACGTATATGAACCGATCTCGTGATATAATTCTATTAATAACCCACAGTGGTGATTACTTCACTATTGATAGAGTAGCGGAATCCCTATCAAAAAGAGGGGTTAGTAGACAGTTATGCAAAGTGTCATAAAGTCTAGTAAAGTCTTTTCATAATTGTTAGAATAGAGACATGACACTAGTACCACTCCGTAAGGCGGTCGAACTTACGGGACTCTCTCAAACCACT
>NZ_JAAHIE010000330.1:0-8413 GCF_010671945.1 Moorena sp. SIO4E2 | reverse complement strand
ACATCCTTTAGAACTTCGCCAGTGGGGTATACTTTACTAATTTGTTCGAGTCGCAGCATTAAGATGTCTCCAAGGAAAATTTTAGCTGGGGACTTTTATTCCTGATCCCAAGTTGCTGTCGGGTTGACTACAGAAGTTTGGTTGACAGGGATTCCCCTGTTCCTTTGACCATTAGTCCTTCTTAGTTTTCCCATCTACAGCAGATTATCCCCGGAAACCGCCACCTACAGTAGACCTCTTGCATCAATGGTGCCAAGCCCCCATTATCCCCTGCCCAGATTTGGGGGGCTAGGGAGGCAAAAACATGATTTATGCAATAAGTCTAGTGATAGAGTTTACGAGCCAGGATGTTTTTGGTGATCGTAACAAAAATTCATCATGACTGGTAGTACCTCCAAACCACTGACGAACAATTGAACGTTGATCAGCTGTCACCTCAATTATGCGTATGGAACGGTAGGCTCGCAACGGTATAATCACAGCGCTGGTGATCTAAATTATGCACCTCAAGTAGCGTGACCTACGGTCAATCCCGTAGCGTGGCCGTAGGCCAATCGCAACGGTTGTGATCTAAAATTCCCGTTCCGCCAACTCCATCCAACGCTCAGTTGCTGTATCAATTTCCTGAGTCAAGGCTTCCAAGGTCTGATAAAGTGCCTGGACCTCACTGGTATTTTTGGGAGGAGATTGATAAAGGGTTTTCTCCAACTCAGCTTTCTGAGCTTCCAGTTGGGGAATCTGACTTTCGAGTTGATCAAATTCCCGCCTTTCCCAATTAGACAGCCGACGGGGTTTGTTATTACTCGATGATTTTTTAGTGGACGGCTCGACCTTAGAGGATTCAGCCTTTTTCCCTTGAGTCTGAGCCATCTGTTGGGCTAGTTTTGCTTCTTCTTCTCGCTTATAATCGATATAAAGGGAATAATTACCAGGATACTGGCGTACCTTACCCTCAGATTCAAAGGCAAAGATTTTATCTACGCTGCGGTCTAGGAAATAGCGGTCGTGGGAGACAATAATCACACAACCATTAAACCCCTCTAGATACTCCTCCAGTACAGCTAGAGTTTGTACATCTAAATCATTAGTGGGCTCGTCAAGAATAAGTACATTGGGAGAACTCATCAGTACTTGCAACAGAAACAAGCGACGTTTCTCTCCACCGGAAAGCTTATGAATTGGTGCATACTGTTGGGTGGGAGGAAATAAGAAACGCTCCAGCATCTGTGAGGCACTGATCAATGTGCCATCAGCGGTTGTCACATACTCTGCTACGTCTTTAAGGTAATCAATTACCCGTTGATTTTGATTAAGAGCTTCGAGCAAATCTTCTGAATGCTGGTCAAAGTAACCGATATAAATGGTGGAACCAATTTCTATTTTACCAGCATCGGGCTGAATGCGTCCAGTAATAATATCCATTAGGGTAGATTTCCCTACGCCATTCCCACCAATAATGCCAACTCGGTCATCGGGACTAAATTCGTAGGTAAAATCTTTGAGCAGAATTCTAGCGTTATAGCCTTTAGAAACATTTTCTAACTCAATCACTTTTTTGCCAATGCGACGACCAGGGGTAGAAATTTCTACTTTACCCTGAGCTTGTTTAAACTCCTTGGCTTGCATGTCGTGAATACGGTCAATTCGAGCTTTTTGCTTGGTACTGCGAGCTTTTGGACCTCGTTTTAGCCATTCTAGCTCTCGGCGCAATACCCCTTGATGTTTCCGTTGAGTACTGATGGCTGATTCTTCAGCTAAGGCTTTTTTCTCTAAATAGTAGGAATAGTTGCCAGAGTAAGTATACAGGTCTCCCCGGTCAATTTCGATAATGCGGTTGGTGACCTGGTCTAGAAAATAGCGGTCGTGAGTAATCAGTAAGATTGCTCCACGATAACTATTCAGATAACTCTGTAACCACTCCACTGACATGGCATCAAGATGGTTTGTTGGCTCATCCATTAACAATACCTCTGGTTCCGCTAGCAAGGCAGCTGCTAAAGCAATCCGTTTACGATAGCCACCAGACAACTGACCAATGGGAGCATCAAAATCAACTATCCCTAATTTACTCAGAATAATTTTTGCCTTTGTTTCTAGTTCCCAAGCTCCTGTGGCATCCATCTGCTGGGTTACACTTGAGAGCTGTGCTAGCAGTTGGTTATCCTCGGGATTGTGAGCCAATTTCTGGGAAAGTTCTTCATACTCACGAATCAGAGTCATCTGCTGACCACTATCAGCAAACACTTGTTCCAAAACCGTGTTGTTTTCATCTAAGTCTGGTTGTTGGGGTAAGTAAACAATTTTAGTTTTGGGATTAACCGAGAGTTGACCACTATCAATGGGCTCAAGACCAGCAATTATCTTTAATAGGGTCGATTTGCCTGAACCATTAGTGCCAATTAGACCAACTTTATCCATAGGATCTAGACTAAAGCTAGCCTCTTTCAGGATTTCCTTAATCCCAAAGTCTTTGTGAACTGATTGTAGGGTGAAAATACTCATGAAAAATTTATAGGAAAGGGAGTAGGGATTAGGGAGTAGGGATTAGGGAGTAGGGATTAGGGATTAGGGAGTAGGGAGTAGGGAGTAGGGAGTAGGGAGTAGGGAGTAGGGAGTAGGGAAGATAAATATGTCTTAAGGTTTACTTAGACTGCTATAAATTTATTTAAAAAAAAACCGTTTTCTGGGTAGAAAACGGTTTTTGGTAGTTGTAATTTAACTACTAATAATCAAGTGCAAAATATCAAACTTACTATTACTAACTACCATGAAATTAAAGAGCTTTTGACTATTTTATTGACATTTTGATGCTATTGAGGTACGTTGTTTAGGTCAAAGATAAAGGGAACACTGTGATTCCCCTCACCACCAATAACCAGAACTTTAGGCATCTGAGCCCCACCTTCTCGCCAAGCTGCGATCGCTTCTTTCTGGAGCACCAGTTCACCCCCTTGGGCTTTGAGGGTTTCCGCCAACAGTCGTTGGGCTTCGGCCTTACCCTGAGCGCGATTAATTTCTGCTTGAGCTTCTTGCTCAGCCTCCTGTGCTATATAGACAGCTCGTTGGGCCTGTTGTTCTGCTACCTGTTTTTCTTCAACTGCCTTGGCAAATTCCCTAGAAAAATTCAGGTCAATGACACTAGTATCCAATACTTGGACATCATACTTGGCTAACCTTTCGCCCAAAGCCTTATCAAAATCTTCCTTTAACTGACTCCGTTGGGTAATCGATTCTTCAGCAGTGCGAAGGGCGGCAGCAATTTTAAATGACTCTTGAGTCTGAGGGGCAATAATTGTGGTCACTAGATTCTGTAGAGTTCCTTGTTTTCGTCTGATACTAACCACCTTAGTGGGATCGAGGCGGAAGTTGATGGCAAATCGTGCGGTCAAATCCTGAAGATCCTTTGTGGAACTCTGGGCTGGGACTTCAAACTTCTGTACGGTGACATCATACACATCGACTATAGAGACGAAGGGCAGTTTGAAGTGGATACCCTCAAGCAGAGCGCCATCTCTAGCTTTACCCAAAATACTAAGGACTCCAGCCTGACCGGGATTGATAATTACAAAACAATTAAAGGAGAGGAGAATAACTAATGCTGCGATAATCCCCCCGACTAAAGATTGCAAATTTTGTGGATTTTGGTTCCTCAAGTTTTAATCTCCTTTTGAATTATCCCCTGGATTAATCACAGGGTAATTAAGCACTGATGTTACCAGATAGGGCATTTGCCAGATCTCGTAAGCTTTATGGCATCATATTTTCAGCATACTAGAAAAGTTCGTCTATCAGCTTAAGCAAAGGGAACAGCGGATCTGGGAGTAGGGAACAGGGAGTAGGGAGTAGGGAGTAGGGAACAAAATTCTCAGCAATTCCTAGACGGATTGCTATATCAGCTGATGGGCTAGGCCCAAGCTACGCCGAACAGCTTATGGATCACAGGCTAGAAGCCTGTGCCACACTACTTGAGTGGCCACTGAGCACTGACCACTGACCACTGACGGCTGACCACTGAACGCGCACGCGTGCGCGTAGCGCTTAAGCTGACCGCTGACTGCTGACTGCTGATAGCCTACTTCAAAACCCTATATCTTCCCTAGCTGATTGGGCGGCTAAAAATACCTCTTGATCGGACACTTCTTGCCAATCTAGCTCCCCAATTTCCCGATAAAATTGCTGATCGTAAGCACGGGTCTTGACTACGACTGGCATTGGTACCGCATGTCCTAAAATCAAGGCTTGTTGCTTAGAATCGAGCTTGGCTAATACCGAACGCAAACTTTGGCCACCAGACACCCCAGTAAAAATTGCTTCAATATCTTTATCATCATTTAGTAAACAAGTAATCCTAGTTCCAATTTGAGACATGACTTCGTTATCAATGCCAGAAGGACGCTGGTCTACGACTAACAAGGTCACAAAATACTTGCGCATTTCACGGGCAATAATCCCAAAAATTGTTTGACGTACTGTGGCTGGATCTAGGAAACGGTGGGCTTCTTCAATGGTAATTACTAGGGGACGGGGGCGATCGCTGGCATTTTTCGACTGCAAAAATATTTCAGCTTTTCTGACATAACTGTTATGAATACGACGGGTAATTAAATTAGTTGCTAACATATAGGAAAGCATATTGGATTGGGAACCGAATTCTACGACAACATGCTTCCCGGCATCGAGAGATTCTAAAATTCGATTGACATAATTATGGGGACAAGCACTGCGGATATACTTCAATTCATCGAATCGGCTTAATTTGCGCTGTAATGCCATAATTGAAGACTTGTTGCCTCGTTTGACTTCGCAAAATTCCTGGATTTCTTCATTGGTCATAGACAGCAGTTGCACAATCCAGGATTTGCCAAATTCATTGCGTAAAATAATGGCATTTTCTAGACTAGCTTCAGAAAGATTTAACTCTCCTCGGACTAGGTTGATATCTTCTACTTCAATTTGGTCATAACTTAGATAAAGCTCTTGGGCATCCCGAATCCCTCGTCGTCTGGTGGATTCTGGGTCGAGGGTATAAACTTGTACCTGGGATGGAAAAAGCTGGCGCAACCCTTTGACTGTACTAAATTGTTTCCCTTCCGATACGGCTTCCCAGCCATATTCCGAGTGCATATCAAAAATTAAATTTACTGCTGCTTGCCTACGGATAATCCCAGATAGCAGTAGTCGAGTTAGAAAGGATTTACCGGTGCCAGACTTACCAAAAATCCCGTTACTCCGTTCCACAAACCGATCTAAGTCGATGCATATGGGGACTTCCATGTCAAGGGGTTGACCAATGGAAAAATTCCGGCGATGGGGGTCATCTTCCCAGCCAAAGACTGCCCGAAAATCCCGTTCACTAGCATCGTATACTTGAGAAAAGTGGCTGGGAATTGTTTTTACTGGTAACAATTCCATCTCTTCGCTACTTTGAGCTTGAAAGGAGCCTAAGGGACTTTTTCCATTTAGTTCCACTGGCTGTTGTGACTGGGACTTTTGTGGCGTAAACATTAGCATCGGGGTTAGATTAATCGTACCGTAGGTGCCACTACCTGCGAGTACATCCCGTAGAAAATCATCATTGGGATTAGGAGGATTAACCAGAATCCGCTGACTGGAGGTTCCCAAAGACACATCGGTGAGCATACAGAAGAAACGCGATCGCATTCCCTGGACCACCAGAAATTTCCCCACCCGCATATCTTCTACGGAGACATCGGGGTGTAATCGCACTTCCAATCCAGCAGACAAAGAGCCTTGAATAACTGAACCTAAAGGTTGACTTAAATCCATTACCATAATTCCAGGACTATAGCAATGCTAAATCATTTGGGTGATTGGAAGTAGGGAGTAGGGAGTAGGCTATCAGCTATCAGCTATCAGCTATCAGCTATCAGCTATCAGCTATCAGCTATCAGCTATCAGCTATCAGCTATCAGCTATCAGTTATCAGCTATCAGCTATCAGCTATCAGCTATCAGTTATCAGCTTATGGGATGGGTCACAGGCTAGAAGCCTGTGCCACACAAGCTAGTTGAGGTGCTATCAGCTTAAGCGCTACGCGCACGCTACGCGAACAGCTGACGGCTGACGGCTGACCGCTGACCGCTGACCGCTGACGGCTGACCGCTGACCCCTTAGAGTCAATTATTATTAGTCGATCTCAATTGATGTGGGTTGAGAATCACTAGGACTATCGGAAACTAAAGGTTTGCGATAATCAGCATAGATGCGATCGCGCCAAGCGAAAAAGGTTTCGTAGAGGTTACTATCGGCCAAGCCAGGAATCCCTTTACCTTGATATTGCTGGGGAATATCGAGATAATTCCCATCGGGGAATTTCAGGAGCAGACTTAAACCGGCTACGGCAAAATCTGCTAAGCAAGGGGAGTTGCTGACTAGATAAGGACTATCCAGGAGTAACAGACTCAAGGCTTCTAGGTCTTGCTTGAGACCATCTTTGGCTTCCTTGACGGCATCAGTGCCACAACCGACACCAAACCCTAGAATATCTAAAAATTCCGAGGGTACCGAACCAACTACTGTTTTGAGCAAATCCGGGGTTTGGTTCGGTAGGACCGATTTGCGGAAGTCGGGATTTTGGCTCAATGCGCCATAGACCACTTTCCGGCTTTTGGTACCAATGGATTCATCTGCCCATTCTTCGATCAGTAAACACAGTCCTCGTTCTTTGGGATCGGTGGGGATGATGGGTTTGTCGGGATACTTGCGATCCAAATACATTGCGATCGCAGTAGAATCACTAATCACGGTATCCCCATCTTTTAGCACTGGTACCTTACTTTGACCAGACAGTTGGAATAGTTCTAACTGTCCTACTCCTGGGGTTACCTCAATTTTACGATAGTCCAGCTCTTTGTAATCCAGAATCAGTCGTACTTTCTCTGAGTATTGGGACAGTTCAAATTGATACAACTCCAGCATGTTGGATCTTCTCGCTGTTGATGTGGGACACTATGCTACTGTAGCGTTTTCACATTCCTCTTCCCACACTTCCCATACTTCCCACACTTCCCCCTCTCTTCTCCCGATTGCCGATTCCCGATTGCCGATTCCCTTCCTATAATTCCAAGGAAACCCCTAGTTCCGGAGTGATGACTTTTGTGGGCAGATTGTCCTGGAGGAGTTGCGATCGCAATTCTTCGAGACTCCCCACTTCCCGCACTACGGAACCCAAAACCCCTTCATACTTGACATTTTCATCAATGGTTGTGGGCAGAAAGACTTGGGGTCGTAACCATTGCGCCAATTGCAGTGCTGTCTTATGCCCTTGAACGATTGGCCCGGCTAAGGGAATTTCTAAGGTTAGGGCTGGGCTAATCACGATATCTACTGGGGCATAATCCTTGACTTCAGCAGGGGGATAGCCATGAGGTTCGTAGTAAAGACTGGTACCACTATCCAACTGCGTGATCAGATAGGCATTTTCCTGCTGGAATGGACCAATGGGTGCTCCTGGCAAGGCTCGGATTTCTAAGTGATTTCCTAACGCAACGGTTTCACCAGCAGTAAGGGGGGTTACCTGGGTATAACCTAGCTGTTTGACTACCTTTGCCGCACTAGTAGAGCCCACCACTGGAATAGTTTTGTCTAATTTTTCCAAGGTTGGGGTATGGGTGTGGTCCTCTAAGCCTTGGGAGAGCAAAATTAGGTCAATTTTATCCGGAATGCTGTTAATTGCTTCCGGTTTGTCCCCTTTAAAGAACCAAGGTAGATTGCCAAAGACCAATGAACCCACTAACCAGGGGTCAATCAGAATCCGTTGCTCTGGAAGTTCCAGTAGCCAGGTGTTTGCGCCGAAATGGGTGAGATACATAGTTTAGAATGTAGAATGTAGAATTTAGAATTTAGAATTTAGAATTTAGAATTTGGAATTTAGAAGTCTGCCTTCACCATTCACCATTCTGCCTTAACCATTCTAACTCAATTCTTCATTCTGCCTTCTGCCTTCACCATTATAACTCAATTCTGCCTTCTTCATTCTGCCTTCTTCATTCTGCCTTCTTCATTCTGCCTTCTTCATTCTTAATTCTTCATTCTTAATTCTTCATTCTCAATTCTTCATTCTCAATTCTTCATTCTCAATTCTTCATTCTTAATTCCATCGTAAATATCACTAAAGTTAATGGTAAAATCGATAGTACTTAATTCCAAAATTCCATTTTCTGATGTTTGCTCAGTCAGTAACCATTGTCCTTCAATAGTTTTAGCATGTTGGATGACATGATATCTGGCTTGGTCTATTAGTATATATTCTTTGAATTGGGGAATTGAGCGATAGTAGAGAAACTTCTCTCCTTGGTCATAGTTTCTAGTAGATTTAGATAAGACTTCAACAATTAGCAAAGGATTCATCACAGTAGTCTTACCTTTTCCGGTATAGATCGGTTTCCCCTTA
>NZ_JAAHIE010000033.1:0-31891 GCF_010671945.1 Moorena sp. SIO4E2 | reverse complement strand
ACTCAACTGTCCTGCAACAAATGCTAAGACAGTTGGATACCGCCTTCTCAAAATTCTTTAAAGGTGAAGCAGGGTATCCCAAACCCAAAAGACGTTCTCGTTACCGGAGCTTCAAGTACTCACCAGGTCAAGTAAAACTTGACGGCAATCGAATTTACTTGCCCGGAATAGGATGGATGAGATTTTATAATTCTCGTCCTATCCCAACAGGTTTCACGATCAAATCTGTGACCGTGCGTCGAAAGTCACGGGGTTGGTTTGTCAGTATTCAGATCGAGGACAAATCAGTTCCGTTACCTCCGGTGAAAACTACTGATGAAATCAACCCAAATTGTGTCAAAGGATGCGATTTAGGTATCAATAAACTTGTCAGTACTTCTGATGGCGAAACTATTGCAAATCCATCTAACACTAAAAATTACAAGCGTCAAAGAAGGCGCTTGAAACTAAGACAAAGAGCTGCGAGTCGGAAGCAGAAAGGCTCAAATAACCGCAAAGAATCTTTTAGTAAGGTTGCGTCGTTACACGAACGGTTAGCCAATAAGCGTTCTGCGTACCATTGGGAAGTGGCTAAAAAATTGACCGATGGTACAGATGCCCTGGTTTTTGAAGATCTCAACATTAAGGGTATGAAGTCTCGTTGCAAACCCAAGCCCAATCAGGATGGTGGGTATGTCCGCAACGGACAATCTGCCAAAAGAGCACTCAATCGTTTAATATCTGAAGCCGCCTGGGGAGAACTAGTTTTGAAGGTAGAAGTCGTGGCTGGGAAGTCAGGCATAGCGATCATCAAAGTCAACCCTAAGCATACATCTGTTGAATGCCCGAAATGCCATCACATCAGTGCAGACAATAGAGATGGGGAAAAGTTCCTCTGTACTGAATGCGGATATCACGATGATGCTGATGTGAACGGTGGTGTAAACATTAGGAACAGGGGTTTAAAACAACTGGGTATTGACCCCATCCAGCTACCCTCGGTGCGTTCGCGTAGCGTGGCCTACGGCCAGGGAAAGTTACGCCCATGGAAATAACAGCCACTTAGGTTGTGCCTGGGAATCCCCATCCCTCTACAGGGTGGGGAGGTTCAATAGCGTTGGGGTTAACCATAGAACAAGTTGCCCAAGCTTTAGAATTAGAGGTGGAACAAGTTACACAGGTGGTTCAGCAGTCTTCTGATAGTTGACATATTTAGGGTTTGCTGAATAAGTCGTAATTTTCGGGTTTGAATAGGTGTTAGGTGTTAGGTTTTAGGTTAATGGTGAGGTTAATGGTTAATGGTTTTAGGGAATTTTCCATGAAGGTGCAAGGTTTTTGAGCCTATTAGATACCATTTTCTTGCACTTGGCGAGACCAAAAATGATTGAAAGCCAACTGAAGCATGGCTTCCACACTTATGCAGCAGACCCTATTTAGGTAATAGGTAATGGGTAATGGGTAATGGGCAATAGGCAATAGGCAATAGGCAATAGGCAATAGGCAATAGGCAATAGTCAAGAGTTCATAAACTATAGCGCTGCTCCCGATTCCCGATTCCCGATTCCCGATTCCCGATTCCCGATTCCCTACTCCCTTATAGTGAAAATCCACAAAGCTGATCCCTCTGACCCTCACGGTTATAGTGCCAATAATCGTACAACCAACTACAACCGCGCTGTAGCAAATAATCCACATCTAAATTCCACAAGATCACGGTTTTGTCTTTACTAGCAGAAGCTAGCCACTTGCCATCGGGACTAAAACTAACTCCAAACACCGAATCGTTGTGTCCCTTAAAGGTATTAATTAAATGTCCATCCCGACTCCAAAGATTAACCGTTGTATCACCACTAGCAGATGCGATTAAGGTTCCATCGGGACTAAAACTAACCCAATTCACGGCACCATTATGGCCTTTCAAGGTATTGAGTAACTTGCCATCACGATTCCAGAGTTTTACCGTGCCATCACTACTAGCAGAAGCAATCATCTCGCCGTCTGGACTGAAACTAACCCAATTCACCGCATCATTATGCTCTTGATTATCCCCTTCTAAGGTTTTGAGCAACTTACCCTTAGTATTCCAGAGTTTTACAGTCCCATCATTACTAGCAGAAGCAATCTGCTTGCCATCTGGGCTAAAACTGACTCCCCAAACTTTATCCTGGTGCCCCTCTAAGGTCTTGACTAAGGTGCCGTCTAAATCCCAGAGTTTCACGGTTCTGTCAGCACTAGCAGAGGCAATTAACTTACTATCGGGACTAAAACTAACTCCCCAAACCTGATCCTGGTGTCCTTCTAGAGTATTAAGCAAGGAGCCATCTAAACTCCAGAGTTTAACCGTTTTATCTTCACTAGCGCTAGCCATAATCGTGCTATCAGGGCTGAAACTAATTGCAGTCAAAGGTTCACCATGAGCCAAGAAGGTTTTGCTGGTACGATCCTTACGCCTCAAGAGTTGAATGGTATTGTCTGCACTAGCAGTAGCAATCATTTCACCATCGGGGCTGAAACTTACACTTCTGACAGTTTGATTATGGCGGATCGGTGCCAGTATCCCCCCGTCACTAGCCCAGAGTCTAATGGTTTTGTCTGCACTAGCCGATGCAATGGTCTTGTTGTCGGGACTGAAAGTGACATCTACCACCATTTCGCTATGTCCAGCCAAGGTTTCGATTAATTCCCCATCACTGTTCCAGAGTTTAATGGTGTGATCAGCACTAGCCGTAGCTAGCCTCTTACCATCGGAGCTAAAACTGACATCAAGAACCCAATTACGATGACCTTCGAGGGTATCAATTAATTCCCCATTAGTTTGCCAGAGTTTGACAGTGTTGTCTGTACTGGTAGAGGCAATAGTGTTGCCATCAGGACTAAAACGGACACTCACCACTGGTTTGGTATGAGCTTGCCAGGTTTTCAGGAGTGTTCCGTCCCTGCGCCAAAGTTTGATAGTTTTGTCCTTACTAGCAGAAGCAATTAACTGACTATTGGGAGAAATACTAACCCCCAACACTGAATCACTGTGACCAGTGAGAGTATGGAGTAAAGCACCATCTTTACTCCAAAGTTTCACAGTTTTATCCTCACTAGCCGATGCGATCATCTGGCGATTGGGGCTAAACCTAACACAATGGACTGTTTCGGTATGCCCATCTGGCCCATCTAAGGTCATTACTAGGGATCCATCCTTACCCCATAGCTTGACGGTTTTGTCTTCACTACCACTAGCCAGCATCTGACCATCTTGACTAAAACTGACACTTTGGATTCCAGCCCGATGACCTCGGAAACTTTTGAGCAACTTACCGTTTTTGCCCCAAAGTTTGATAGTCTTGTCTCGACTCCCAGAGGCAATCAGCTGACCATCTGGACTAAAACTGACACTACTAACCCAATCTCGATGTCCCTTTAAACGGTTGCGTTCTCTGACCCCATAAACTGCCTGTTGTAGAGCAGTGACTACCCGTGTCTGGGTCTCTGCATTCACCCCAAGGGATTGCTGCAATTGCTGGGCTGCCTCTAAACTTAGGATTAGGGCATCAAAGGTTCTGTTGGCATCAACTAGAGCTTTTGAGGAGTAGCTCAGGTCACTCAAATGGTTGTTGGTTTTACTGATAGCGTAGCGAACCCCAAGTATACCGGTAATCACCATCAGACTGAACAATGCCATTCCTGCCCAACGTGCTTCTCGCAATCGTTGTCTGAGAATTCGATTCAGCTTTTCTTCGGTTTTCCTTTGTTTTTTAGTTATTTCAGCCAGTTGGTTTTGGAGTTCTTGTTCTTTAACCAGTTGCTCAATTTTATCCTGGCTCTGTTTGTCTTTCTGGCGCAGATTTTCTAATTCTGCTTGCAGTTTCGATTGCTTTTTATGGCGGATAACGTCTACCAGGTAATCGTGAACCAGTTGATAGCGGTTGATCGTAATTTCTGGTAATATAAATACTAATCCTGATTTCTCAAAAATTTCTAATATTAAATCTAATGTATGGTCTTCTAAGGATGATTCTATGGCTAGCTCCGAGCGATTCTTAAGGGGTCGATTTTTATTGTCATCAATGAGTAACGACAACACTAGCCAAGCCGCTGTTTCATTCTCAGGACCACAATCTTTAATAACTTTTTCTAAAAACCGTTCCACCAGTTTGGCTTTGGGACCATGGTGCTGATACTGAGCTAAAGTCGTAATATTTTCAGCTTGGAGTTGAGCACCTACCACTTGCAACTCAATGGGACGAACTTCTCCAATTTCAGATCCTAATTCTCTGACTAATTCGTCAACTAAAGCTGGCTCTAAATAAAAATTAGCCCGATGGGTTAAGCTTTGAATAACTGCATAAGCATCTTCTAAGGAAAAATTGACTAATGGATAACGAATCTTTTTATCTAAGATATTACTTTCTATAACTTCCCAAGTATAATGTTCTAGTTCTAGTAATTTATGTAAGGCGTTATCTCGGATAGAAAAAATTAGTTTTAAATAGGGTAATTTAAGACAATTTAATAAAAAAGTATAAAACCGTTTTCGTTGGGATTGATGGGAATAAACCGAGAAAAACTCTTCAAACTGATCAAAAATTAAAACCGTTAACAAGTTATTATCGGCGTTGTGTTGTAATTGCTCCAGGACAGAGTAAATTAGATCGTTACCATTACCATTACCATTACCATTACCATTACCATTACCATTAGAATTTAGAAATTTTTCCCGGATTTTGGGTTCCTCATTCCCATTTCCTGATACCTGATCGGCCAAGTGTTTATGCAGTTCCCCCACCCAATCGGTGTAAACTTGCACCACAATCGGTAACCCAATGCGATCGCCAAGGGGTCTATTTTTGAGTGCTGGCACTAATCCGGCATGGACAATGGAACTTTTTCCAACCCCTGACTGACCATGAATAACTGTCAGTTTGTGATCAGCACGGGTAATCCGTTCCATTAAGCGGTTTACATCTCGCTGACGTCCGGAAGCTGCCATTTCCTGGGGAATAAGGTCTTGTGGCTGTACACCATGCCAGCTGGGATTATTAGCTCCTCGTGGTGGCTGTAGACGACTAGCACCAATGAAGGCACGGAAGCCATACAGCTGCTCCACTGCCCGTTGTTCTTGTTTAATCCGAAATGCTTCTAGGTATTGCCCTTGTTCAAAGTAAAGGCTACGTAATCGTTCCAACAGGTGCAGGTAACGCTGAGGCTCATAGCGATAATTGCTGGATTCTATGGCATCTGCCAGTTTATGACTCGCTTTTTCCAGCTGCTTGACCGCTTCTGCTAAATTTCCCTGCTTTCCTTGGGATTTTACCAAAAATAATCGATAGAGCTGGGCTAATAGCAATGGATGCAAGCCTTGGTCATGGGGCTGATCATCAGCAGCAACAACCAAAATTAATAGAGCTTTCTCGGCTAATTGACCAGCATCGTCCCATCGGGATTGCTCAAGGGCTACTTCTGCCAGAAAACCGTAATCTTGGGCTAGTTGCACCTGAGTCCCATAGGTTTCATGAAGGGACAGAGCCTGTTGAGAGGTGGTTTGTAAGAATGACCACGCTTGTAGATGCTGCAGCAGTTCAGCTAGCTTACTAATAAAAATAGCCACCAGATCGTGACGCCCCGCTTGGGTGAAAATTCCCATACATCGATGCAGATACGGCCAAGCTTCTTCCCAATAGCGCTGTTTATGAGCTTGATTTTGGTCAGCCTGGCGACAGTAACACAAACCGAGATAAAACAATAATAACCCCTGCCGTTCTAAGTTATCGGTTTGCTGCCAAACTCTTAAGCTTTTACGAAACCGCTTCTTGGCTAGATTTATGCGATCGCGTTTATAGTCATCTAGACCCAAAACAAATTCTAGACTAGCGTCTAATTCCTTGTCCAAGGTAATGCCACGACTGTGCAAATCTTTTAGGGCGAAATCCAGTTCAAATCGACGTTGGTTTTGCAGTGCTGAGTTTCTGGAATAGGTAATACAAATATCGGGGTTGGTTGGTTGGAGGTTGGTTGGTTGTTCGCGTAGCGTGGCCTTTTGGCCAAGGTTGGGAGGTTGTTCGCGTAGCGTGGCCTTTTGGCCAAGGTTGGGAGGTTGTTCGCGTAGCGTGGCCTTTTGGCCAAGGTTGGGAGGTTGTTCGCGTAGCGTGGCCTTTTGGCCAAGGTTGGAATGTTGTTCGCGTAGCGTGGCCTTTTGGCCAAGGTTGGAATGTTGTTCGCGTAGCGTGGCCTTTTGGCCAAGGTTGGAATGTTGTTCGCGTAGCGTGGCCTTTTGGCCAAGGTTGGTTGTTCGCGTAGCGTGGCCTTTTGGCCAAGGTTGGTTGGTTGGTTGGAGGTTGGGAGGTTGTTCGCCTTTGGCGTTCGAGTAGGGTAGGTTAGGATTTGGGATTTGTGGCGTGGTTGAGGGGGAAGGCTTTCCAGAGTTCAATAGACAGGCAAATACCATTTGAGCCTTTTGTCCGAGAAAATTGACTAACTCTGTGGTGGTCAGTTCAAACTTGAGGGGAGTGGCTGCCCAACTGGCAAAATCTGGTGCCAACCGCATCAGTTTTTGCAGTACTTGGTCATTAACCCACAATATTAGAGGAAAGGTTAGGCGTTTACGAAACTCATCCCGGACTTGATTAGTAGAGGTCAGTAATTCCTCAAGGGCAATGACTGACTCTAAACCAACAATCAGTAATGCGGCATGAGGGGGTGAGGAGGTAAGAGGGTCAGGGGATGAAGGGTCAATGGGGCTAGAACTCTGCCTGTTCCCGCATCTGTCTATCCCCTTGTCCTGTCCACGCCCCAATTCCCTGTGTTCGTAGTTTTGGATGGTGGTATAAAGGGTGGTAGCCGATGGCGGTATGATAAACTCTGTAATCTGGTATTGCGGCTGACACAGTGCTTTGAGGCGTTGCAGCATCTGTTGTTGCAAACCCTGGTAGTTACATCGCACGATCACAAGAGAAAATTCCCCTTGTGAAAATGCGATCGCTCTAGAGAGAGCCTTTAATGTACTATCGTTGTATTGGGCAGCGTCTGCTGGTGATTTTGTTTCAACCATGACTTAAACTGCGGTGCCTCTTCTAATGCTGGATTTATACCAAACCAATTTCCATCGCGATCGCGGTATTCAAAGACAAACATACTGCGCAATAGAGTTTGGTATTCCGTATCACCCCTGACTTTTTGCTGTTGCACCACCTGAAACAGCAATTCCCACTCCTCATCAGTAATTGATGAGATCAGATAATCGCGACGTTCGAGAATCACATTTTCTAAACACTCACTGGGAATCGGTGGGTTTTCTTGCCTAAGACAATCAAACAATAATCCTAGCAAGTTGCGCACATGACCACCACTAATTCGGCACAAGCGGTTTAAGGTTTCTATATTATCAAATACTTCCGGGAGCAAAGCAAATTGTTCCTCAGTAGTTTGATTGGGGAAAGCTCTAACCAGTACCATTTCTCGTAGCAAAGCCATGCCATCGGGAAACTCCTTACCTGTGCGCAGTTTAACTGGCACCATCGGTAAGATTTTAGGAGTAAGTCCACCACCTAAGCGATTCTTCAGGGTTTCGCACTCATTGGAGAAAGTTAACGCCAAGGGAATTGTGTACACAATATGGCAATTGAGTCGGCGTAACTGTTCACCCCGGTCAATGAATAAGTATTCTGGTTGCGTACGCCCAGAGGGTAAAGGGCGAATATCCACCCGGTCCAGATTATCCACAATCACCACTAGTCCCGCCTTACCCTTTTTCTTCAGGGTAGTGGTAGCAGGTTTTAGTAGTTCTTCATTAATCGAGTCTAAGATTCCACTAGTGCGAGGTTCGAGGTATTCCCGTAATCGACGCCGCAGTTTAGGACTTTCCTTAGTTTTAGCCGTTATTTTGCCAATGCCTACCGACAATTCTGCTTCAGCACCTAATTCAATTGGTGTGCGCAAAAAATCGGTAATTTCTGTAAAAAGATTGACAAAATAGCCTGGTTTTATATTAATTTTAATTTTCTCCAGACTTTCACTGACTTGACCAGCTATACTCAGCAAAATATCGCTTAGATCAACATCAGCCATGTCTAAATCTTGAGACGACTCAAAATAAACCACATGAAATTTATGTTGCTCTAATTCAGCTTTTAGTCTAAGTAATTCTGTGGATTTACCACAGCCAATATGCCCTGTAAACAGCTGACAAGTCGGCTCATCTGGAGAAATTAGGGTGATGGTTCGCTTGAGGGACTCAATAATTTTATTTCCTCTGACTGGGGAAAAATCAATATAGTATTTTCTATCATTGACATCTCCCATACTCAGGGGCTTGCTGGGATTACAAGCTTTGTAGAATCTTGGCAGATCTAGTACCATTATAGCGTAATTTTCCTTCCTGATTTAGTCGCAGGACAATGCTAATTCCCACGTTTTTTTAGCACCTAACTTACCTTTTATAAAAGCGTTTTGCTAACCAATAAAGATGCCCCCGTCAATTCTGAACATATGTCTAGCCACTCACACTTTTGCTCTTGGTCTTTTGCTTCATCCCGGCTGGCCAAGGATAACGACGGTGGGTTTTGACTATTGAGTTTACCCTCAAAATTAGTCCATGTTGGTGTATGATCATTAACTTTACCATAATTTACGATTTGGGTATCCGTGAGACTCTGACCTAAGTTCAGTAGCATCGGCAAGGTTAGACTAACACTTAAGAATTGGCTGATCATCTCATATCTCTCCTATGGTTTGCATCGAATCAATGGTGTAAGGCAATGATTAACTCTTCGACAGCTGTGGGTTGGAATCAGGAAGTTACCAGGGATGAATAATGGCTGTAACCCATGTCAGCTGTGAAGCATCTATGTAAGCATTCAGCCGTCAGCTTAAGCGCTACGCGCACGCTGCGCGAACAGCTATCAGCCATTGGCCGTAGGCCACGCACGCTACTTGAGGTGCTTTGTGGCACAGGCAAATAGTTTGTGCCACAGGCTTCGAGGCTGGAACCTAACTCAGCATTATTCGAATGCTTACTTCTTTTATTCAAAAGCTGACGGCTGACGGCTGATAGCTGAATGCTTACGCATCTATTTCTATATTCGCCCTCTTCTCAAAAGTGATTCCTGAACTGATGCTCTAGGATCGAAAGCAGAAGTGTCCTAACCAGGAGGTGCCGTTTTGACCGAATTCTGGCCTGAGTCTGACTCTGTTAACTCTCTAGATTTTGATCAGGATTTAGATAGCGCAATTTCAGGTTTTGAGCAAATCCAGGCAGAACTGAACTACAAACAGGCACAAGACTCCCTCAGGGATCTAGTCGCTAATCTTGACTTATCCCGTAGAGAAAAAGCTGGTTTAGATGCTCAAATCCAAGACTTAGGCAATCTGCTTGAGAAGCTGGAAAATACCTGTATCCAAATTGCGGCCTTTGGCATGGTGGGACGAGGGAAATCCTCTGTACTCAATGCCTTAGTCGGTCAACCTGTATTTGAAACTGGTGCCCTACATGGGGTGACTCAGAATGCTCAAACTGCCCATTGGCAGCCCCATAATCAAAGCCATAATCAAAGCCCTAGTCAAACCTCTAGTCAAGAAACCCCTAGTCCAAATCATAGCCAACAGGATATTCTACAGGTTGCCCTACCCAGTATTGGTAATTCCCAAATTCAGCTAATCGATACCCCAGGGATTGATGAAGTAGATGGGGAAACTCGGGAAGCCTTAGCTCTAGAGGTGGCTAAACAGGCAGATTTACTGCTGTTTATTATTGCTGGTGATATGACTAAGGTAGAGTACCAAGCTCTATCTCAGTTAAGAGCTAGTGGGAAACCGATGTTACTGGTGTTGAACAAGATTGACCAATATCCCGATGCTGATCGCATGGCAATTTACAGAAAAATTCGGGATGAACGGGTCAAGCAGTTGCTTTCACCAGCAGAAATTGTGATGGTTGCTGCTTCACCTTTGGTATCTGTAGCAGTGCGATCGCCTAATGGCAACATTCAGGTCAAGCGCCGCCGAGGGAAACCCCAGATTGAAGATTTGAAACTAAAAATTCTGGAGATTTTACATCGGGAAGGTAAATCCCTTGTTGCTCTTAACACCATGCTTTACGCGGATGAGTTGAATGAAAACTTGGTCAACCGAAAAATGAAGATTCGGGATGACAGTGCCAATCAAATTATCTGGAAAGCAGTGATAACTAAAGCATTTGTGATTGCTCTCAATCCAGTTACTGTTGTGGATATCCTCACCGCTACTGTAGTTGATGTGGTAATGATTCTTACTTTATCCCGTCTCTATGGTATTGCTATGACTGAGCAGGGAGCTGTTCAATTATTACAAAAAATCGCTATGAGTATGGGAGGTATTGGTGCTAGTGAACTCTTGGCTAACTTGGGACTGAGTAGCTTAAAAAGTATTTTAGGCATTTCTGCTCCTGTCACTGGTGGGGTTTCCCTAGCGCCATATATGTCCGTTGCCATCACCCAAGCTAGTGTTGCTGGAGTTTCTGGCTATGGTATTGGACAAATTACCAAAACCTATTTAGCCAATGGAGCATCCTGGGGAGAAGATGGACCAAAAGCCGTTGTTAGACGAATTCTCTCCTCTTTAGACGAAACCTCAATTCTCCATCGCATTAAAGGAGAATTGAGGGCAAGATTATCGAAAGTTGAAGGTTGAAAGTTGTTTGTAAGAATGTAGAATGTAGAATGTAGAATGTAGAATTAAGAATTCTACATTCTACATTCTTAATTCTTAATTCAAAAAGGGCGAACAACCTTGGCCTTTAGGCCACGCTACGCGAATAACTTCGAGTTACTTTTTGAAAGAATCTAGCCATTCTCTAACTTGCTCACCAGCAACATCGCGACCTCCGAGACCGAAGGCTAATGCGATCGCAACCGCGATTGCACCTAAGAGCAAACCAAAGGCTAAGTTCACAATATCAGGGGCAATGCCCATTTGTTGTAGACCTAGGGCTAAAGAAAAGGCAATAATCGCAATCCTAGCTACTTGTGCCAGGATATTTGATTGGCGAGCGCCGGAGCCAGTAATCAAGTTGAAAGCAAAATTGGCTAGGAATAGACCGATAGCAAGGACTACTAACCCGGACAGCACCCGAGCACCAATGAAACCAACCCCACCGACAATGTCAGTTAAGGCGGGAATCTGTAACACATCCGTTGCTGCCACAATACCAGCGATCATGATACCAATCAGTACAAGCAGTCCCGCTAGCTCAGAAGGGGTGCGACTGGTAAGTGGGTTCTGTGGTGTGTCTGATTCTGCTATTTCATCAGTTGTTTCATCAGTGGTGCTAGGAGCGCTGGCGGAAAAACCTAGCCAATTAAATAAATTGTTGAAGCCAAGGTCTGTCAGGACGTTGGTGAGCAGATCATTAACAAACTGTCCGATTACGTAGAAAACTGCCAGAATACCAGCCGCAGCAAATAGTTTGGGGATGGTATTAGTAACCTGGCTTAACATTGCGATCGAAGGGCCAGAGATGGCCTGGATCTGCAAGGCATTAAGGGCAGCGGTAGCAACGGGAATCAAAATCAGGACATAGACAATCGTACCGATAATCCCCGCTAGGGAGCGACCACCAGAGCTACTTAGTCCAAACCGCTCCCCGATCTGATTTGTACCTGCTGCTGTCAAGAAACTAGTGACAAGACGTTGCACAAGTTGAGCAATAAACCAACCAATAGCACCAATTGCTATGGCTGCGCCAATATTGGGCACAATCCCCCAAATCTCACCCAGCATAGTTAGTACTGGATCGAGAGTTCCCTGTAAGCCTAGGGTCTCTAAGACCGATGGCAGAAACAGTAAGAAGATTAAGTAGTAAAGGGCATTGCCAATGGTTTGAGCCAGAGAGAACTGACTAGTACCACCATCGCCGACTTGCTCACCCAAGCGCTGATCGAGATTCAATGCATTGAGGGTCCTGACTACTATCATCTTGACGATAGTTCCGATTAACCAGGCAATGCCCAATAGAATCGCCGCACCAAAGACACTGGGGAGGAAGCCGAGGATGGTGTCTAGAAAACTATTCAGGGGTCCGGAAACCGTATCTAGCTTGAGGGTTTCTAGAACCGCCACTACCGTGAAAACGATGATAATCCAGAAAACTGCCCCGGATAACCATTGCTCAATGGGAGGAGGCTCGCTTCCTGGCTGACCGCCAGTAGCCCACTGAGCAATGTTGTTGTCAATATTGGTGCGATTCAGTACTGCTTTGGTAATACCAGCAGCAATCTTAGCAAGGATAAGACCAATGACTAAGATTGCGATCGATTTAACCACATTCAGTAAGGTGGTTCCCCCATCTGCCAAAACTTGGTCTAATGCGGGAACTCCTGTCTGGGCTAAAACCAGGTGTGCCGATGGCTGCACACCCACTCCTACAATTTGGAAGATACCTTCCCAAGTTCCATTCATAGTCTTTGTTCTTACTTAAATTGTCCAATGTCACAGGCAACCCTAAGTTTTTTAAGTTCCTTGTGACTACTGTGGTCTGGTGAGGAGCACGGTATTATCGTCTCAACTAGATAAGTTGAGCAGCGGGGAAGCTGCGCGTCTGGTGACCCCAGAGGAACCGAGACGCTGCGGTATAGACTGCCGTCCCAAAAAGAGCTGGACAACAAGAGGTGCAGTTGTTGTGCTTTCCAGTTAAAGCCGGAATCGCCGATTCTGCACAAGGTAACGTTTGCCTCGCCAACGTTGTTGGTCGGTACTTTCCGAACCGCACTGTCTTAGCCCTCGTCTAATTGTTTAACGACTCGGTTCTAGAGCTTGGAGCGGGCAAAGTACCCCAAGGTAGGAACTTTAACACTTGCCAACAACGTAGATCCTTTACCTTAAGGGCAACCCCTTGGGTCAAGGTCTTAGGCTGGTCAGCTACCTGAAGGGAGGCTATCTACGCCTGGTCTCTTCAGAGGAGGGTGCTGACTGAAAATAACCTTGAGCAGAAGGTACGACAAGAAGATTTAAAAGTAAAGGTTGAGATGTTCATGGAGAACGTTTTACTCCTCAAATTTTCCACAGATGTGGCTTAATCTTGCCTAACTGACAAATCTTGACCCAGGAGTGCTGATAGAATTTACCCATAGTTGCCGACAGGAGTCAACTGCTTGGCTTAGGGGGTCTTACCCCCGCTGGTTAGCTGGGTAACTTGATTGAGTGTTGAATCGGCATTTGCCCCGATGTGACGTCGGACACTCGGGAGCTGAAAGATTTCTTGGTAGGTTTGTCAGTCACTCAAGACGTAACCCTTATATTTAGAGCGAATTGATGTACAAAAATCAAGTCTTGATTAATTTTTCCTCCTCACAACTCTAGTGGTCTGGTAGTGTGGCTAGCTGCCACGGTAATCAAGATAGTTCATTGAACCTCCCCAACCGGTATAGGATGGGGATTCCCAGGCACAACCAACTAAGTGGCTGTTAACTCCATGGGCGTAACTTTCCCTGGCCGTAGGCCACGCTGCGCGAACGTTCCGGGGGTAGCCGGGTAGGATCGATACCCAGTTTTTTCGCTTATTAACGCCATTGAGGGGAAAAGAATACCCCGTCCTCTTAGGTCTCGGATGAATTTTCCCCTCAAACTCCCCTCTTCGATAATGTGGAAATTTTACATGCAAAACGCCCAAATTTTTGAACAATCCATTAAAATTAATGCCAGCGCCACCATTGTTGAGCGCTGTATCACTGACCAGAGCTTAATGCATCGCTGGCTCAACCCGATTTTGCGTTGTGAATCAGTGGGGCAGTGGAGTACTGATGTCGGGAGTCGCTCGCGGTTTATTATTAACATTCCCTGGTTGCAGCCCACTCTCAAGAGTGTGGTTATTGACCGCAAGCCAGGGTTAGTGGTTTGGCAGTTCCAGGGTTTTTTCAAAGGACGAGACCGCTGGGAGTGTCAGCCAGCTGAACAAGGCACCCGTTTGGTCAACCGTTTTGAATTTGAAATTCCCAACCCCATCGTTAGCTGGGGATTCAACAGCTTTGCTGCCCAATGGACTCAGAATGATATGAAAGCCCAACTCAGACGCCTTAAGTTAGTAGCAGAAGAGATTTACCGACGTGAGTGCAGTCATTAGGGATTAGGGATTAGGGAATTGGTGATTAGTCATGCCCATCCATAGAAGCCTTTACTCATTTCCGATCTGTTTTAGTAACCGACGAATGATATCAGCATCCTCAGCTTGGGGCAGGATTTCCAAATAACGTTCTAAATCCTGGCATGCTTCTGATAAATATCCCAACTGGGAGTAAATCAGCCCCCGATCCCGCAGTTGTACCGGTGCATTAGGAAACAGCAACAACATGCGCTCAACTGCGGCTAGCGCTCTAGGTAAGTCTTGGCCATTGAGATAAATCAATTTAAGATTCATGAGCATCCTTGCTAACAGCTGCCGATTACTCACCGGTGCTAGGAAACTTGGTTGTAGGGTTACCGGATGACCATAAATTTGGGTTAGTCGTTCCTCGCAATCTTGTTCAAATAAAATCTCACCACCATCGAAAGCATCTACAAAGATCCCCACCTGCTCAAACTCTGGGCGAATTAGGAAATGCCCTGGCATCCCAATACCAACCATGGGAAAATCAAGGCGTCGAGCGACTTCCAGGTACACCACCGAAAGGCTAATCGGAATACCTGTGCGCCGATCCATGACCTGATTTAGGAAACTATTACGGGGATCGTAGTAATCACTGCTATTGCCCGAATATCCTAGGTCATCATAGAAATACTGATTAAGAGTTTTAATCACTCGCAGGGGATAGCGTTGCTCAGGCAAACGCTCCTCTACTTCAGATGCCATCACATCTAAGGCATTCAAGTAATCATCAATAGCCAGATCCGGGTATTCTTCCTCAGCTATGTAAAGCGCTGCTCTTGCCAAATGAATTTGGTCATCTGGCTGATTTATTTCTGTGTAAAACCCTTGACGCCCTAAGGTAAAGTCCATCTAAAATTTCCTCAGCTACTATGAATATAGCAGAAGTCAGAAGTCAGAAGTCAGAAGTCAGAAGTAAAACTATTGCTATACTTAGCTTTGAGACTTTTGTCATGTCCTAACTGCCCTGGCGACTGCTATATATAGTATTTTTATGTGATAGGTAAACATAAGATTGATATCAAAAGGGAACAGGGAATAGGGAATAGGGAACAGTGTCAAGATATCTGAGGAGTTTTTAGTGTTATCATAAAGCGATACAGTTGCTGATAGGGAAGGGCTGCATCAATACAGGGATAATAGTTTAAGTTTTTTTTCCTGATTTAATTCCAGTTGCCAAACCTGTAGGTTTATCGGCGTAGATAATGTTTCCACCATTGGAATAGATCAAGTTAGCAATCTTGGCGACAAGTACTTTGTCAGCTGTTTGCGTAGCGTGCGCGTAGCGCATATGCTTAGGTTGCAGCAACCACGCTAAAATATGGGCAAAGCTACTGTAGAATAGGCGAGCCATGACACGTAAAACAACTCGACGTCAGTTTATTGTGACCAGTGTTGCTGCTGCGGGTGGTATTGTTGGAAGTGCAGCATGGCATAAACAGCAGTCTCAACTGTCAGCAACAGCAGCTATTCAACTGCCAACAGCAGCTACAATGCCAGAACGAGTGTTAGGGAAAACGGGGGTTAAAGTTCCAATCTTTGGATTGGGAGGTGCAGGACAAACCCCTTTGTCGAAGATGAAGCGAGAAGCTGATGCCGTCGCCCAAATTGAAGCGGCGTTACAGTTTGGAATTCGCTGTCTTGATGCAATAGCGAGTGGGGGAAACCCCCAAGACCGCGCTGCATCGCTATTTTGATACCGCAGCTAGCTATGGCCCCAGCGAAAACTATATGGGGAAGGTATTACCTGCTTATCGATCGCGTAGCGTGACCTACGGTCAATCTAATCTATTTTTAGCAACAAAAACAGCACAACGAGATCGAGATGGGGCTTGGCGAGAGTTAGAGCGATCGCTTAAACGCCTTCAAACTGATTCTATCGATTTATGGCAATTACATCATGTTTCTTTTCACGAAACGTTAGATCAAATTTTTAGTCCCAATGGCGCTGTCTTGATGCAATAGCGAGTGGGGGAAACCCCCAAGACCGCGCTGCATCGCTATCAAAGCCTTTGAAGAAGCAAAAGAACAAGGAATTGTAAAATATTTAGGTATTACCGGACATCACGAACCGGATGTGATTGCAGAAGGGTTGCGGCGCTATCCCTGTCTTGATGCAATAGCGAGTGGGGGAAACCCCCAAGACCGCGCTGCATCGCTTTGATACCACGTTAATTTCTCTCAATGGGGCAGATGTTGATCATCCTCGTCCTTTTGCCAAAACTGTTTTACCAGTGGCGCGAGAGAAAAATGTAGGAGTCGTTGCTATGAAAGTTCCTGCTTATGGCAAGTTGTTCAAAAATGGTGTCTTAGATGGAATGGAGCAAGCTATGGGTTATGTTTTGTCTCTGGAAGGAGTACATTGTTGTATTATTGCTGCCGAATCCGTCAAGCAATTAGAATCAAATTTTAAAGTAGCCCAAGCATTTCAATCGTTGAGTTCAGAACAAATGACTGCTATTGAAGCACGGACAGCTTCTGCTTGGCAAGACAATACATTTTTCCGGAAGTGGACTTAAAATTATGTAAGCATTCAGCAGTCAGCGGTCAGCCGTTGGCCAGGCTAGGGGAATGGCCAAGCTACTTGAGCTGCCGTCAGCTGACTTAACAGAGATTAAAGCAATGCTTACTTGTTTGATTCCAAAGCTGAGAGCTGATAGCTGAGAGCTGATAGCTGATAGCTGAATGGTTAAAGAATTATAGCTTATAACAACGTGCATGCTCGATACTTACAGATCAGCAGTAGGGTGCGTTATTAACGCACCCTACAATCTTAGCTGCATCGCTAGATCGACAATGCTGCCAGATCTCAGCCAGATCTCAGCGTTAACCCACTGGTTCTGACTCCTCTTCTGGCTTAGACTCAGGACAATAGATCAGATACTTGCCAGTAACGTAACCTTGTAAGGGCGCAGAAATAGGAACCCAGCCATTATTTCCACGATTAACAATCGTTACCTTAGAACCATCAGCGAGAATTCCAATAATCTCGCCATCATTTGACGGTGCTTTGCGGACATTTAAACCCTGTGGTGCTGAAACTTGCCGACAATTCTCTTCAGATGGTGGTGGTGTTGGACAAGGTTTTATCGTAACAAACTGGCCAGACACATAACCGATTATGGGTTCTGAAATCTTCAGCCAGCCATCGGCACCTATACTCTCAATCTTGACCTCAGTACCATTTTTTAATGTACCGATACTGGGACCACCAGGGGTTGAACGCACGATCAGATCACTACCACGAGTGGTAACTGTACCACACTGTTCTTTGACGGTGGGACAGGGTTGAAGATATGCCTCAGACACATAACCTTTCTGGGGCGAAACAATCGGTACCCAACCATCAGTACTAGTACCCTTGATAGTGACCTTAGTACCATTTTCTACAACACCGACAATGGTACCACCGGGGGTCGCACGCACATTGAGCGGGTTACCCTTAGTCGAAACTAGACGACATTCTTCTTTCGGAGGAGGAGGTGGACAGGGTTTAAGATACCGGTCGGAAACATAACCTTTTAGGGGAGAGACAACCTGTACCCAACCATCAGTAATGGTATTGACGATAGTGACTTTAGCGCCATTGTCCAAGTCACCAATAATCTTACCACCAGGACTCTGACGTACATTCAGACCCCTGCCAGTATTGGTCGAAACTATGCGACATTCCTGTTTAGGTGGTGGTGGACAGGATTGGAGATACCGCTGAGAAATATAACCTGACAAGGGAGAAGAAATTTTTGCCCAGTCTTGGTTTACTATTTGCTCAAGGGTAACCTCAGACCCGTTTTTGACAAAACCGATAATCCGGTAATTGCTACCGGGTCCACTGCGGACATTGAGATCACTGCCTCTAGTCACCACTTTGCGGCAATTGTCTGTAGCCGCAGCAAGTTGAAATTTTACCTGGTTCTCAAATGAGATGTTTTCTAAACGAGATGATGGGGTAAATTGAGCGATCGCAGGACTAGTAGCATAAGATGGCGCAGGAAAAGCTGTAAAAGCTAGCGCCACAGAGATGCACACCACTAGTAATCTTCGCCAACCACTAATCTTTCTGATCATATGTTGGATTTATTATTCACTATCAAAGTGGAACGGCTTTATTTTATTAGAACTCTGCATAAAACCCTATACTCTCGATCCTAGCTTTGTGGTGGAAAGAAGAGAACAGGGTGCCAGCTGCTGCGCATTAAATCACCGGCTAAGCTACGCACTGACCAATCTAAGAATTTTCCTTTGTGATCGGAAGAGATTGCGATCGCAGTAATATCAAATTCTAAGGCTGTGTCTAAAATCTCTTCACGGGGATTGCCCACTCGCACGTCCGTATTGACCTGTAAGCCCAGCTCTTCTAACTCTGCTTTTACTGGTTCTAGCTTGTCTTGAGCTTTTTGTAACTGAGGGTCCTTGGATAATTCTCTGCGCCCCCCTTCGCTGACTACCCACAACAGCATACACTGCTTGATTGAGTTATCTGGTGCTTGTTTAGCATACTCTTTGACCCTTTCGACGGTATAGTTCGAGGCTGTAGTGCCGTCATAGGGAATTAGTAAATACCGGAATAGATGTTTGCAGCGTAGATCGAGTTCTTCGCAGGTGTAAGCTGAAATCAGTTGTGGTCGCAGCATTAGCAATGGTGTACTACATTCCTTGGTCAAGGTTGCTGTAGTGCTACCGAAAAGCTTTTCTTGTAATAAGCTGCGCACTGGCGTGCCAATCAGGATGACATCAGCATCGTAACGTTTGGCGATTTTAGGAATACTGTCACTAGGACGACCTGAGGTCACTTCGATGTGAACCTCTACCCCTTCAGGTATATTGGTCAAACCCTCTTCAAAGCGGCGGCGAGCTTGTTCTATTCCTTCTTCATCAATACGAGGTATTTCTCCCTCTTCCCAAAGCGGAACAAAGTTGCAGAAGATGATTTTCTTGAGCCCACCAGCCGCTAAACTGGGGACAAAATCTACTAGCCGATATAAACCGTCGGAGAAGTCGGTGCAGACTAGGCAATGCTGAAACATATGCAGGGAGGATCGCTTTTTCTTAGAGTTTCTTTCAGACTAGAACAATTTACAATTACTTTAGATAGTTTTAGATAGTTTGGGATTATTTTATATAAATTTATCAACTATTCATCCTGGCTGCCCTAGAGTGAATTGGGGTATTGCCAATCCGTAAGCTATCAGATATCAGCGAACAGCGATTAGCGCTACGCGCACGCTACGCGAACACCTTGTGAATAAAACAGGTAAGCATTCGTTTAATATCTGTTACGTCTACTGACGGCTGAACGCTGAAGGCTGAAGACTTCCCTTTAAGCAAGCCTACGGTGATAATACTTACGCTGATGATATTAGTTAACAATAAGTTGAATCAATCAATTTTAATTTTAATTAAATCTTAATATAATTCGAGTTGACGCCCCAGCATCCCCAGCTCCTTTCCTACCTACGGAATTGAGCAAGAGAAGGAGGTCGCGGCTCAATTAAGGCCAATAACAATCAGACTAGGGCTTTAGCTATAATCCCCACTCGTGTTTTAGGACTTCTTTGTACATTGTTTCACGCATCATCATTTGCTCATAGAGTTTGATTAGGAATTCCTGAGCTTGCTCACGGCTCATTTTCTGGACCTGAGATTCAAAGGACCGCAGGTTAAATTTTTGTTCCAGGGAAAGTTCTACAGGTTTAGACATAGTTGAGCTCCTTAAAAACTAATCATGGGTTTTGGCTGGCTAGAGCAGCCCTAGTCATGGTCACCCTAGGTATCGGTAAATGTATCAACCGTTAACCTATCTGACCTTTAATGAAGAATCGTAACAAGTATTTGACAAAATTGCCATATTTTGATTCTGCATGACGTTAGAAACAATCGTAGACTATTTCTAGCAAGTTTCCTGGCTAGGATTGATGCTGTCCAATTCGGTATAGTTGTTTCTTATACTCCATAAAACAAAAGTTGATGCCTTCATCATCAACAGGACTTACGCAAAAATAGACACACCACAAAGGTGCTGAATTGCTAGGATTCTTTAATAACGCACCTTACCGGTAGAGTTACTGAGTAAGCTGTGAGCAAAACACTGCTCAGGTTTCGTTAATAACACACCTTCCCGGTAGAGTTAGTGAGTAAGCTGTGATCAACACATGGCTATTCCATGCGATCGCATAAGCGCGGAAGCTGAGGCCGTAGGCCACGCGGGGCGCGTTCGCTTCATCGCAAAGCCGATCATACAACCAGCACCCTACCGGAATAGTAGTGAGTTAACTATATAGTATTTATCCGAGTTAAGTCAGTGGTTTTAATGGGATTGGCCGTAGGCCACGCTACGCGAACGCAAAGCCAATGATATAACTAGGCTTCTAACGGAATAGTAGTTAATTAACTATAGTTGAGATACCATTAGCCAGTTAACATAGACCCTAGACCGTTAACGATTCATTCTTAGTTAATTACCTGATCAGTCTGAGTTAATCCGGAATTCCCTAGCTACCAACAAACAACCAATCGCTACAATACCGCTACAATAGGGCTATGCCCAGATCTACTTCTTCTGAGAACTCTCCCCCGGTCCCTGATGATTCCCCAATGGTAGCATCCCCCCTACTGATCCTAATTGATGGTCATTCTCTGGCTTTTCGCTCCTATTTTGCTTTTGCCAAAAGTCGTCAGGGTGGATTACGGACTAAAACTGGAATTCCGACCAGTGTCTGTTTTGGCTTCATTAAATCTTTGCTAGAGGTAATGGAGTCAGAAAACCCGAATGCGATCGCAATTGCTTTCGATACCAAAGAAGCCACCTTTCGCCAACAAGCCGATGCTACTTATAAAGCCAATCGCACCGAAACACCAGAAGATTTCTTACCAGATGTCAAGAATCTCCAGCAGTTACTACAAGGGTTAAGAATCCCAGTAATAACTTCTCCTGGTTATGAAGCTGATGATGTATTGGCAACCTTAGCTCACCAAGCTATTGATCAAGGCTATCGTGTCAAAGTTGTATCTGGCGATCGCGATTTATTTCAACTAGTTGCTCCAGACAAAGGAATTACCGTTTTATATCTCAGTGGTCCGTTTTCTAGGGGGAGTGCTACAGTTGGCCCAACGGAATATGGCTTAGAGGAAGTAGAAGCAAAATTGGGAGTATTACCCTCTCAAGTCGTGGATTATAAAGCCCTCTGTGGGGATCCATCCGATAATATTCCTGGAGTTAAGGGCATCGGAGCAAAGACTGCAGTTAAGTTACTCAAAGAATACCAAAACCTGGATAATATTTATGCTTCCCTTGATACTATTAAGGGTGCCGTTAAGAAAAAGCTGGAAGTAGGTAAGTCAGATGCGGAACATGCTCGCTATTTGGCTCAATTACGATTTGATACTCCTATCGATATTGATTTAGACCAATGTCAGCTCCAAGGATTCGATCCTCAAGTGCTCAAACCGCTATTGGAGCGATTAGAATTAAAGTCATTTATCAGTCAAATAGATAAACTTCAGCAGCGTTTTGGTGGCGTAGTGCTAGAGGATAGTCAAAATAATGCCCCAAATGATACTGTTAGTGATACTGTTTCAAATACTGATAGTGATACTGATACTCAGGAAGATGATGATATTTCCTTTTTCAGTGTAGCGGAAACGGAAGAGTTTCAAGAGCAAGGGTCTAATACTGGTTCGATTCAACCACAAATTATCGATACTGTAGACAAGCTCAATCAATTAGTTGAACAGCTGAAATACTATACCGATGCTGGAAATCCTGTGGCTTGGGATACAGAAACCAGTGATTTGGAACCACGAGATGCTCAGTTGGTGGGGATTGGCTGTTGTTGGGGAAAAGAATTTACTGATGTTGCTTATATTCCTATCGGTCATAAGGATGGGACTAATTTAGACAAGGATATTGTCTTAGAATCCCTACGTCCAATTTTAGAAAGCTCAGATTATCCCAAAGTATTACAAAATAGTAAATTCGACCGACTAGTCTTACGTTGTAACGGGATTCAGCTAGCAGGAGTGGTATTCGATACCATGCTAGCGAGTTATGTACTCAATCCCGAAACTAGCCATAAACTTAGTGACCTAGGGCTGCACTATTTAGGAATAGAAGCACAAAGTTATAATGACTTGGTTCCAAAAGGGAAAACTATCAGAGATTTAGACATTCCTACTGTAGCCGATTACTGTGGGATGGATGCTTATACCACCTTCGGAATAGTTTTTAAATTGCGAGAGGAATTGGAGCAAATTCCAGCATTGCAGCAATTGTTGCTAGAAGTAGAGCAACCCCTGGAACCGGTATTAGCTGAGATGGAATACCAGGGGATTCGTATTGATAAGGATTATCTGCAACAGTTCTCTCAAGAGCTGGAAAAGGATTTAGTGGCAATTAAGCAGCAAGCCTATCAAGATGCTGGAGAAGAATTTAATTTAGGTTCCCCTAAACAGCTCAGTCAGTTACTGTTTGAGAAACTAGGGTTAGATCGTAGGAAGTCTCGTAAAACCAAAACCGGTTACTCTACCGATGCTACTATATTAGCTAAATTACAAGGAGACCATCCCGTAGTAGATGCTATTGTGGAATACCGTAGCTTATCTAAATTGAAATCTACTTATGTGGATGCTTTACCAGCACTGATGCGTTCTGATACTAAACGAGTACATACGGATTTTAATCAGACCGTGACCACAACTGGTAGACTATCTTCGTCTAGTCCTAATTTACAAAATATTCCTATTCGTACTGATTTTAGTCGCCAGATTCGGAAGGGTTTTATTCCAGAATCCGGTTGGCTGTTGGTATCCGCTGACTATTCCCAAATTGAGTTACGAATCCTAGCTCACTTGAGTCAAGAGCCAGTGCTAGTGGAAGCTTACCAAACTCAAGCGGATGTCCATACCTTGACAGCGCAAATGTTATTTGACAAAGAAGACATTACTGCTGAAGAGCGGCGCTTGGGTAAAATCATTAATTTTGGCGTAATTTACGGCATGGGAGCACAACGGTTTGCTCGGGAAGCTAAGGTATCGACAGCTGAAGGAAAAGAATTTATTGATCGATTGAATCAGCGCTATCCTCTAGTGTTTGCTTATTTAGAGGAAACTAAGAAAAAAGCGATCGCACAAGGCTATGTAGAAACTATACTCGGACGCCGTCGCTACTTTAGCTTTAGTGGTAACAGTCTTAGAAGGCTGCAAGGTAAAGCTCTCGATCAGATTGATCTCGATAAACTTAAGAGTATCAATCCCTATGATGCTGGGTCATTAAGAGCAGCAGCTAATTCCCCCATTCAAGGCTCTAGCGCTGATATCATCAAAATTGCTATGGTTAATCTGTATCAAGAGTTACAGAAATATCAGGCGCGGTTGCTATTACAAGTCCATGATGAATTAATCTTTGAAATTCCCCCAGATGAATGGGAAGAATTGCAGGTAAAAATTCGGGAAACTATGGAATCAGCAGTTGAGTTGACTGTTCCTTTGGTTGTGGAAATACATGCTGGGGAAAATTGGATGGAAGCGAAGTGAGGCAATAGTGCGTAGGGTGTGTTAGGGGCGGACTTGTCCTGATTTTTCTCCTCGTAGCCAGCATTGGAATAGTCCGCACCGTAACGCACCACCGAGCTGAAGGGATCAGGCAGATTTGCCCACCAAATTTCCCCACGATACATTACCATTCTTCATTAGGCAGAGACATGAACTGTATCTTTGCCATCACTGGATCTAGCTCAGAAGACTCTTTAGAGTAGACTTCATTCAGCTTCTGTAAAATTTGATCGCGATTGTACCTTTTAAGATAAGCTTTTAATGCCTTTAGGTAGAGTTCACTACGTGATAAGCCCATCTGTTGAGCAAGGGCTTCTGCTTCTTCAAAAACTGAGTCTGGAAGTGAAATTTCAGTTTTCATCGTGACTTTAGCAACAAGCCCTAATTCTTAATCATACCTTGGTTATACCAAGATTGTAATAGCTCCAGCACTTAGAAAACATTTGTTTTGCCTGTCCTATAGAATAGCCCCTACAGAGAATAGTGCGATCGCTCTTAGCGGAAGCTTTTGTGAATGATTGGTTGAGCACGAGAGGTCGGGAGCAGGTCAAAGTCGCAGAACAGATGAACTATATACTATCAGAGCAAGCTAAAACCCATGAGGGGGCTATAGCTTTACTACAAATGCTCTGCATAAGTGAAATGCTCCCTTGTAATTTCGACCTTAACCGATAATCACGGCTAAGTTATGCCACTGAGGGGGTAAAAATTAGCCTGTAAGCTCTGTGTGGCAAGGGTTTCAGTTGGGTTACCTTTGATAATATGTCCCCAGGGATCCCCATAGCAATTGAACTTGACCAACGAAAAAATTAGGTTTCTAGACTTGGCCATCGCAAATAGGGGCGTTAATCAACCTGTCAATCGACCCAATCTTTTTTGGGGTAGCATGGCTGAAAAGCTTACCCCAAGGCATTTTTAGCCTGGTTGTCATTCTCTCAGGTTATGCCATCATAGTGACCAGCTGCTGAAAAGGTACCCTCAAGGGTACTGCCAAGCCGGGTTAGATCATTCTATAAATGTATTGATTGAAATTCATTACAGTAAAAGGTAAAACCCATGCCTTACAAATACTAGAATCCCTGTGTCTTCCAAGTTCCGATCAAATTGGGAGTAGATCAAAGTGGCAGAACAGATGAACTATGTAGCATCAGAGCAAGCTAAAACCCATGAGGGGGCTATAGCTAATGTACAAATGTTCTGCATAAGTGACATGCTCCCTAATCGCAACCCGATCACATTCACAATTCTTAGGAAACAAAACTGATGGAACCCACTACTATTGTTACTGCACTAACTGCTGGTCTTGCTGCTGTTGGTAAAGGAACTGCTAGCCAAGCTGGACAAGATATATACCAAGGACTTAAGGGACTTTTGGCACTCATCAAAAAAAAGTTTACTGGGAACCAAGCAGCAGAGATGGTGCTTGCAGAATACGAGAACGACCCTAAAATTTGCGAGAAACTGCTTGAACGTAAACTGCTAGAAACTAATGCTAATCAGGACGAAGAAATTGTTCGTGCGGCTCAAAAGCTCATGAATATTATCAACTCACAACAAACAGCTATGGGCGGAGACAACGTATCTATTGGTAAAATTGGTAAAAATGTTGGTGGTTTTGTTATTGGTAAGAATGCTCAGATTAGGAACAGAGACATTAAGTAGGTAAACAAAATTAATTACACATTTTAAAAAGCTAAAAGCTTTGCAGGGTAAGGGTTACAGAGATTGGGAGTAGGCAATTAATTCTGTGTAGGTGCTTAATTAATCTCTGAGGGTGTGAAATGAGCCCTAAAAAGCTTACTTTATAAGGCTTTAATGCGCCAATGAGCTATGGATTGATACAATTGATACAGCGTTTTTTTGACCTAATGAGATACATTTTTTTACCTCTTTCCTATTACGATTTTACGGCTAAATGCTCCATGCTCCATCAAAGCAAAAATGTACCTTGTTAGCTTAAAAAAACGCTATACAGTAGCCAATTGACCCTCTTTTCATGTTCTGGAAACTCAAACCCTTATAACTACATCCAATGTCTGCCCAAAACAGCATGTATCTTTTGGGAAATGATAGGCTAAAATTATTACCCACTAAGGATTTAAGCTTGCATTTCCCCCCCAGCATTAATCTAGAAAGCAAATAGTTAAACAAAATTTGGCATGCATAACTCTAACGTATCTGTTGAGAAAAATGTTGGTGGCATTGTTGTTGGTGATAATACTCATGTGACGAACAACATCAATAAATATGATCAGGATTTTTTAGAGATTCCTCTTGAGAAATATGGCTTAGGTATTAGCCCAAGTCAACAGTTGATCGATGAAATGATTAATATTATTTGTCATCATCGAATGCTGATACTAGGTGGCAGTAACGACATTGATAAGGTAGGCATAGCACGTAATTTTGCATGGCATTTAAGTAATCATTTACAGAAAGAGTACTCAAGCTCTGACAGTTTTGAAGTTGAAGCCAAAGAATGGCAGCGTGGTTCTGAGTTACTGAACTTCGATCAAATACTTGAGCAAACTGAAACCAGAACAATTTTTGTGCTAACACAGGTTGTACCTCAGGATATTGACTATGATTTATCCCTGATCCAAAAAGCTGCTGCTGATAGTAACCACTATGTCATCTTTGCTACAGATGAGCCTCGTGCTGTTTGGGGTTTAACCGATACAATTGGAGATTTTTGGAAGGATTTAGAAGTTGATGGTCTGTACAAAAAAGATGATTTATCCAAAGAGTTAAAAGATCAACTAAAACAGCTTCCATGGTCTTTGCCAGATAAAATTTCCATTGAATCAATTGCTGAAAAGTTAAAAACACCAGACAAAATTTATAAATTTGTTGAATTACTTTCAACCGAAAAAGAGCCATTAAATCCAGAAGAAATTGATCAACTAATTAACCTTGCTCAGGACAATAAAAAAATACTGGAACGATGGTTTAATAACGTTCTCCAACCTCGTGAGAAATTAATTGCTTTAGGACTGAATTTCTTCGATGGTCTTTTCGAGGATCAGTGTCTAGTTGCCATAGGACAATTAGCTGACCATGAGTGGTATCGACGTGACTCATCTCTTTGTGCTCTCGATCACTGCGATTTGCAGCCTTTTCATAACTTCTTCCGCCCGGTTGAAGTCAAAAACGATCGGCAAAAGAGGATTGAAAGTTGGCTACCTGAGCAGCGTTTAGAGCTATTTAAAATTGCATGGAATACATATCGACAACGTATTTATGCTGCACTTCCAGTGCTGGTAAAGCTGGTTAAAACCTCTGTAAAACGAGGTGTATCTAGAAAGAAAGATACGTCTGGAATTCCTGTAGGGCAGCAGTTGTATGGTTCTCTAGGTGAGAAGACGCGACGTTATCCACTGCGCACAGCAATTAGTGGGGCAATTAGCGACATCGGTTTGATTGACACTGATGTTGTTAAAGAGACTTTGCTAAGGCTGGCAACTTATGGGGAAGAAGGTGTAACAGCCCTAGGTGTCCAAGCGGTGGCAGCACGGGCAATGGCTCGGTGGCACAAGCTTGAACAGAAGGAACAATTACTTCAAACTATTAGATATTTGTACCAAGAAAATTTTTCGGGCATTGAAGAAAATAAGAAGAATAAACTTAAACAGAATGTTCGAGCTACTATTGCTCTGACCATCAGCTATGCAGCAAAGTCCGATCCACCTGGAAAACTAACCGAAGGATTTCAAGAGTGGTTAATAAAATTGTTGTCAGACAACCACAATTCTCTGGTTCTTGAGCGCTTTCGCGATCAGATCTTACGAATGCTCATACCGCAGCACTTATTTCAACTACAAGAAGTGCTGTGTACATTAGTGCAACGCGAATACGGAAAAATAAGTGAAGATTTAACCGAAAAAATTATTAGTGAATTTAAGTCTGCCTATTATAATAATCATGCCTACGAAGTTTTAGATATACTCGAACAGTGGCATACCAAATGTGAACCAAGTGAGATTCAATACTTTGTTGAGGAACCACAAATTACTTCCCGTGAGCGATTGCTAATAACTGTGGTTAAAACTTACGGGGAAATTCAGGATAAAAAAGTGCTTAAGCAACTATACAGAATCCTCACAATAGAAGAACATCCAGACGTCCGTGAAGAAGCCATTGAAGTTCTGTGCCAGTGGATTGAAGAAGCTTTTCAAAAAATAATATCTGTTTTACCCAATTTCTTACCCAGTTTATTTGAAGAGCTTGACAAATATGAGCAATTACGAGTTTCTGAAGAAATTATTAATATATTTGATTCTGCCTATCATACTAATCATGCCGCCGAAGTTTTAGATATACTCGAACAGTGGCATACCAAATGTGAACAATGTGAGATTGAATACCCTGTTGAGGAACCACAAATTACTTCCCGTAACCAATTGCTAATAACTGTAGTTAAAACTTACGGGGAAATTCTGGATGAAAAAGTGATTGATCCACTATACAGAATCCTCACAATAGAAGAACATCCAGACGTCCGTGAAAAAGCCATTAAAGTTCTATGCCAGTGGATTGAAGAAGATTTTCAACAAATAAAACATTTTTTCCCCAATTTATTTAAAAAGCTTAACAAATATGAGAAATCACAAGTTTTTGAAGCCTTGCCAGAAAGCTATTGGGAAGAGGAAGGACTATCTGTATGGACTTTACAGCGGTTTGTAATTCAGTTAGGTAATCGGAACTGGAAAAACAATCCTATGTACCTGATAGTTATACTAACCGCCGTATCGGTAATAGGTATTTTACTAGTAGTATCTTCTATATTTTTTACGAGCAACAAACAACAGGGCAAGTGCAAAGTGGTGCACGGAACAAAAAATCATTTACCTGTTCGTGACTATCCAGACTTGAATCATCCACAGAAGGAACAATTTAAAAATGGACAACAGGTGACGGCTATAGGTAAACCAAATTCAGGGTTCTATGAAATTACCGCTCCCATCAAAGGCTGGGTAGCTGCTAATTATCTCAAAGAATGTCAATAAACTAGAACCAAAGAGATGAATTCATTCCAACTAAGTCAGGATTTAAAAAACTTGGCTAACCTGTTACGACAAACCCAAGCTAAGCGCTAACCAGATTGGCAGTATAAAAGTTGAGCTAAATATAGCAATTCTATATCCCATAAGGTACAAATTGATCCCCCTAAATCCCCCTTAATAAGGGGGACTTTGAGGTTGAAAAGCTTACCTCATAACTGCGAGAAACGCTATAAGTAGGTGGCCATAAATAAACGCAACTAAGGGCGGGCGGGTTTTGATGGTTAAATCGCTTATTTAGCAAGACTTTCGCCTAAGCCCGTCCCTACAATTTTTTTAACGTCTAATTAGACCTACCTACTTAGTCGCAGTTTTTCTGTTTACTTTACAGTTGGGGCAGTCTTGTCCCTGATCACCTGCGGGATCATCGTATCCGCAGCTGGAGCAAGTCTTCGCAGTCTCGACACCTGCGCCATCATCCTGACCAAGTTGATAACTGAAAACCGGGTTAGCGAATAACGCAACGCCCAAGACTAGGCTAAGAGATAATCCCTTCATTACACACCTCATATGTTGTTGGTTGAAACCTAAACATACATTTATACTAGCTCAGTCTGCTTAAGAGCAGCTGCTAAACCAAAAGCCCCTGACCCCCTCAACTACTCGCCGGAAAACTCCCACCAGCGATGCAGCGCGGTCTTGGGGGTTTCCCCCATGAGCGACTGCATCAAGAAACAAAGTGAATATCACTAAAGGTTTCAATCCACAAACGAGCGCCACAATCCAGTGGATTATCCGGCTGATACACAATCTTACAAGGACCGAGGATTTCTACCTCATTACCGTAGAGATTAGTGCCCTTTCGTTTAACTGAAATCACTGGCTTCCGGTCTTCCGGGCCTTTCTTCATATTCGAGCCAATGTGATTGCGATTAACATTAATCTTCGCTAAAGCCGTCGTACGACTAGTGCGCCATTTGCCCTTCGGTCCACGATTACCTTTAGTAATTTGTGGCAAATGGTTGAACAGAGGAATAATCCAGAATTTCCCGCTTTTATAGGCACCCCGCACCCGACCCTTATCTAGGAGTTGGCGCAATCGTCGAGAAGAAATTCCTAATAGAGATGCTGCTTCAGTAGTTCCAACGCACTTGTTCATCAGTTACCTCTCCTTTAACTATTCCGATAATACTAGTATAAGGGAAAAAAGAAAAATTGACAATTTATTTTTTTAGGGAACAGGGAATAGGGAACAGGGAATAGGGAGGAAAGGGTGGTAAAAGTGGTAAATATGGTAAGGGTGGCTAGCAAGTCAAGTGCTGTGGTTTCCACTATTAGCGACTGCGTCAATATCGGAATAGTTAGGAAATCGGGAATCGGGAATCGGGAATCGGGAATCGGGAATCGGAACCCACCCCTAACCCCTCCCAGGAGGGGAACGGGAATCGGGAATCGGGAATCGGGATTGGGAATGCGATCGCGTAGCGTGACCAAAGGTCAATCGCTTTTAGCGTGGCCTACGGTCAATCCCGTAGCGTGACCTACGGCCAATCCCGTAGTTAATAAACGAATATAGTTTGACCCAGTGGGTGGAACGGGCATCTTGCCCGTTACGGACGGGCACCAACACTGGCGACCATAAAAAAAATCAGGGCGAGCCCATCCCTAACACACCCTACGGCCTTTTACACAATTTTTTAAAAGAGTACTTTATTAGTACAAAAGGTACCCTCAGGGGTACTGCAAAGTCTGTGTTAAATCAGACATTATATTGAAAGAAAAGAGTAAATGAAAGATGAAACCAATCTTGAAAAATATTTGTATAGCTTTTTTAGTCGCGGTATCCATTCTGTTGGTATGGTGTCCCAATCCAGCCATGGCAGCGATGTATACGAACACTGATTCCCCAGCATTCCAAAGCAGCTCCACTTTTGCTCCCGATGTAGAAGTGCTACCTCCCATCTACGTTACCGAGGAAAGTGACGAAGGTGTTCGCCGCTTTCAAAAAGTCAAAGAACAAACAGATGCAGAAGTTACTATAAATGCAGAGTCCATAGATCAAGCCTTGACACACAACATGGTCTCAAATAAAACCTCGACGAACATGGTCGCATTTTTCACTGTCGGTGCTCGAGATCTTACTGAATACAATTACTATGAATTGGACATGCCTCCTCAATTGCTCGATGCAGATGGTGGTCGTATCCGCATGATCATGCAGCACGAAACGAATACCTCTGACGAAGTTCGCGTCATTGACCTCACCATTGGGACAGAATACACCAACGATCAGTTCGGTACCCGTGGGCGGTTTCGCGGCAGATATGGCTGGACTCGCCAGCAAGGTGGTGGTGACTACAGTTGGATATTGGGTGACGGCATAATCCAGAATATAGCGAATCCTTGGGATTGGGCATGGATCTTGGATTGGCGATGGCTAGAAGATGGTAGGGAAATTGGCGGCAATAAAATCCGTCTATATTCACACCCCCATGTTACTACTCGATTCATTTTTTACGATAACTGAGACTTGCCAATCCAGCTAATTAAGCGATAATCGTCTCAAAACCAGGACTTACGCCGAAAATCTACCTGTAGGGTGCGTTACAACGCACCTTACGCTATTTATAGCGTATAAGCCCTAATTTTGCGTAAGTCCTGAAAACCAACCCGATGGCATCCACCCTTTTGCGATCCTCCCCTTGGATACCTTACGCGGACGCCATTGGGTTCAGGTAATGGGATTGACCTTGGCCAAAAGGCCACCCTACGTGAATGGTCACGGTATGCGATGCTCCTTTGGAGCATCGCATCTGTTTTACTACGAGGATACTGATGCTATAGGGAAAACAGAAGAGAGAAGACAATCGTGTGACCTGATCATTATGGTTCTTCCGTACTAAGAGCAGGGAAATCTGAAGTTGTAAGGAATGGCCTTTAAGGGATCAGATCCTTCTCAATCACTTGAGGAGTGGTTAGAATCTTTAGACATATAAATACTATAGTCATCATATGCAAAATTACAAACAAGATCAGAAGCTAGTAAACCCGGAGAATCCACCTAGATCTTTAGTTAAGAATTTTTTATGGATGGGAATCGGTATTGCAACACTTTTCATTACTGGTAAGGCAGCCATTTTTGGCTATCAGCAATGGCTATCTCATCAAGAGCAACTATTTGTGGAAACGATGGAAGACCTGATCATCAATAAAGAGTTTGTCGAGTGTATGAACAAAGCTCTAGAAATTCCTGAAAGTTCTC
>NZ_JAAHIE010000329.1:0-8442 GCF_010671945.1 Moorena sp. SIO4E2 | reverse complement strand
TAACTTCGGGCTTTACTACTGATTTCCTTGACCAGTGAATCATCGCGCTGTTGTTCTAGCAAAAATTTCTTGAAGAAGACTTGATGCTGACCATCTAACCTTAATTCAGGAGAAACAAAGGAATAGCGTTTGTATAGCTCTTGTCCTCGACTCTGTAAGTCTGGAGTATTCAGCATGCTCTGCAAAAATTCAGAATCAAAGCGGCGCATCATGGCGAGGAGATAAACTGCTCGCAAATCTTCTTCGGTATCTTGAAAATTACTAAAGTGAGTCAGAAAGCGTTCGCAAGCTGTTGCCACAATTTCAGCGTGAGAATCTCCCTGTTCAGAAACAATATCATTAACGGGAATTCCTTCACGCCACATCGTTGCGGCTAGATTAACCACTAAGGGAATGCCACGGCTGATTCTATCAATTTGCTTGACATCCTCATCTGCAATATTTAGCTCAATACTTCGCTTTCGGAAAAATTCCTGGAAATATTTCTCGGTCTGATCTGAAGAAAATTTACTTAGGGAATAGCTAATCACATTGTCATCGCCAAAGGTCTGTCGATAACCTCGAAAATATACTCCAGAAGTAAATTGACCTAAAGAATTAGCTGCTTCGTAGCGAACATCTTTATCTTCTTCGTTATTATTTAATACTCCTGTTAGTAAGTCAACAGCGCGTTGGTTATCTAGCTTACCAAGAGCTTTCACTACTTCAATTTTGCTGATTGAGCTACTGGACTTGTCATCCTGAAGCTCTCCCTTTTGTAAAAAATTATTAGCATAACGAAAAGCAAAGTAATCCCGGAGTAGTAGATGTCGAAAACAATAAACCTGTTTTTCAGAAGTCTCAAATAATAATTGGATAGTTCTAGCTAAGCGAGTAAAAGCATGTCTCTGTTCCAGTTGAGGGATAACTTTAGAAAAAATTGGCTCTTCTATTTTAGTATTATCGGGTTCTGAATCACTCATCATCACTACCGCAATTGCCCCTAGCTTTTCCTTGAGTTCCTCTGCGGAAGAGCATGGTAGGTTTTGTTGAGTTCTGTTTTCTTTTTTATCCTTTTCTCTACTAAACCCTTGTTCGATAAATCTGTCAAACAATTGTTCGTGAGTGCTAACTCTTGAAAACTGTTTGACTTCGCCGTCGCTCTCTTGATTTTGGTAGGTCGAAATTAATGTATATAAAAGAAATGGCGTGCGAACCATCTTGAGTAAATCTGGACTATTATCCAGTAGATTCCAGAGTCTTGCCCCTTGTTGATTATCCTTAAAAATAGAGTTAGACGTGACATACTGTTTAATTTCTGCTTCACTCAAACGATTGAGGACTACTGCACCATTTAACTTGAGTGGATTGTTATTATCATTACCCGTTATCTCTTCATAATCTCTACGGCGACAGCTAATCACCATCGGAACTTGCTGGAAACCATCAAGAGAGTTTAAAGTCTCAATAAATTGAGCACGATAGTCTTCACGAGGGGCATTTGGATCTTGTGGTTTTTGAGATACATTTAACGGAAGTTCATCTAATCCATCAAGTAGTAACAATACTTTTTTTTCTCGAATTTGTTTTTGTAGAAAATCTTTGTTTATAAATTCTTCGTTTTGGTTTGTTTGCTTGGCTAACCAGTGAATGATACTCTCTTGACTTATTTCTTTTCGATCATTATAAATTTCAGTCCAGGTGTAAATTTCCGCAAAAATTGGCAACAATGACCTTTGAGTCTTAAGTCGCTCTTCTACCTTTTGGATAGCAAATTTAATCATTGAGATGCTTTTACCGCCCCCTGGCTCACCAAGAAGTAATAATCGACTATTGTATTTATGGAAACTCTCATCTAAACCAGTAAAGCTTAATTTACTGGAGATTACTTCCTTACCTATAGCCTTGGGATTATCTTCATAAGTACGCTCAAAGGGATAAATTTCAAAAGATTTTTTGGTTAATTTTTCCTTAAGAGACTGGTGTAATTCTTGCAAATAGTTGCTGACTATATTTTTAGATACCATAGTTTTGGTTATTTTAAAATAAGGGTTGTTTTGTGCCATTGTATGGCTAAACTATAGATGCCACCCTGTTCTTTAAAACCCAACTACTATGATTTGGGGTTATTCTGGGGAACTAAAATTCCATCAATATAATCTCTGAAAGGGTAAGATAAAATAGAGTTGGGACTTAGTTCCTCGAAAATGCCTAAAGCAAGAGCTAACAGTAGGATTTATAACTAGCTTTTGCTGCCTCTCGATCTTCTGCCAGTTCTTCAGGAGTCATTTTCTGGAGTGCTTTTTCATAATAAGCCTGATTAGGTTTCCCTGTATTAATCACACTTTGAAGTAATGGAGAACGTTCACCCTCTGGATAACGAGCTTTCATGTACTCTGTATAACTTGGCATCTGTGACCTTGTGGCACATTCTAAGGAATAAGCCAGTATATCTCTGCGCCCGTGATATTTATCATTAATATCCCCTAGTTTTTCTCCAATCAAGTCTATTTGCTCGTCCTTAGCACCAGCAGCAGCAGCGACCGCTAGAACTATAGCAGTACGTTCCTGGAAGGAGGCACAAGCACCACCAACACAAAATCCGGCGTGTGCATCATTTGCTCTGCCATCAAGTGCCACTGTTCCTCTGCCAATCATCGGTATTTTTCTAGTTTCTCCATTAGGAGTTTTGAACGTAACAGAACCGAAAAAATTAACACCATCTTCTATGAAGGGTTCGAGGGAACTTTCTATAGTAAGAGGTTGCCGTGGCTGGTTATCAAGGATTAATTCTACGTCAACGCTTTTTGTTGATACATCCTCTGTTTTAGTTCTATCCCCATCAGGATCGGCGTAGGCATTGCCAGTTTCAATAAACTTGATATCTAAGATTTTATTATTAAATCTAATTCCAATCGCTTGCAAGGCATCAACTTGTGTGTCTGGATCAGATAGCTTACTGATTATTTCTGATATAGTTACCTGTTTCCAGTCTAGAGTTGTGTAGGGATTACCTTCTCTGGCTCTAATTGGATACTCCATATTGGGTATTAGTTCATTACATAAGTTTACTCTAGTATAGAGAATAGGTTAATTACTTTTTGTGCTTAATTTTACGTTAGTTATTATTTGTTTAAAACATCTTAGCTTTTAAAAATTTACCCAATTATCCCTTGTCCGAGTATCGCTCCAAAGCTTGTGCGGCAGGTTTGTAGCCACCCGTTTTTTTATCTATATCCTTGAGAGCCTTTTGGACAGCCTCTCTAACGTCAGATATAGCATCATTACGCCACCTATCCACAAGGATTGTTTGCACCAATTGGGTTTTATCTAATTGCTGGTTTGAAATATTTAAATTACCTAATGCTTCGATTACAGACACCCGTGCTACCCAATCTCCCTCTTCTAAATCTTTTAGTTTTTGAATAAGTGGCTCTAAGGCATCGCTATCTCCATGTTTACCTAGAGCCTTAGCGATCGCTACACATTCATCTGGGTCTTTGTTAGTCTTGTTATTATTGAGTTTATCAATAAGCTCACTTACAGACATATTCTCAAAATTGACCGATTGCAACGGATTATGGTCTGTTAAAAACTTGGAATGAGTAATTTTTTCTGCTAACAGTTTTTCCGCCTCTTTTGGATAAACTAGCTTTAAGTAATTAAATGCATTTAGTCTATCTTCACTAGTTGAACGATTAGAATCTATAATATATTTTTTTAATGCCTCCTTGGCAGCATTACGGACATTACTAAATTTATCTTGTCTAATAGCTTGGTATAAGACATCTATCCCTACGGGAGGGATTAATTTCCCCAAAGCTTGTGCTGCTTGCAGACGCACAAAACTATCATTATCCCCCAAAGTGTTAAGTAGAGCCTGAATTGCCTGATTATGATTGGCAGTGGCTGTTCCGATCTCCCCAAGGGCTGCTGCTGCTGTTGCTCGGATATCAGGTTCTTGATTGGTGTCTTGGAGCAAGTTAACCAGTGTTATCACAGCTTCTGAAGCTTGTAACTTCCCTAGTTTATGAATAATACGCTCTCGTTCATTAATATCATCGGAACTGTTGAAATCTCTAATTAGTATTATGGGATCCGTTTCTTTTAATTCTTCTTCTTGTTCAGAGCTTATTTTTCCTGCTAATATCAGAGACCAGTGAAGTTTTTTACGAATAGTTTTATCTAAATTTACTCGTTTAAAATATGAATACTCTGTTGCGCGATAGATCTTGCGTCCTGCATTACTAGCGGCCTCACGAACTTGCTTCATGTAGTCATTACGCATTGCGTCAATTAAAGGTTCAACTGCCTCTAAGACCTTGGCTATATCTACCTGCTCGTTAGGCATATAACCTAGCTCACGAGCAGCCGCTTCACGCACGTATCGATCTTTTGATTGATCCAAATTGAGGAAACGAATAAGTTGCGGTACTTCCAGGGCATTTAAACGCCCTAAAGCCCTGATAGCTACTGCCACAATATCGGGATCGTTATCTGCCAAGGCTGTAGTTAGGGCTTCTTTGGCTGCTTCGTTTCTCCAGATATTATCTGCTAAATTTGACCGTCCAGCAATTACCCACACAACCTGACCGCCACCATGTTTCATCACCTTGCGCAAAACAGAATCACACTCGATTCGATCAACCAGTTCGTAAGTGTCAAAAAAAATTAGCAATGGCTTTTTATCAGCTATTTCCGCAATCCCTGCCCCCAAAGCCTCGGCTAACCTTTCGTCTGAATTTCTGTAAACATCCAATTCGTCTTTTGTCAAATCAAGTCGCACTGCTTGGTTCGTTCTTTCCTGTTCTTCCTCCACTTGTTTAATTTTTTCTATAGCTGTTTTCAAGAGACTGTGAGTTTCACTGTACTCTTGAAAGTAGTCTTTCCATTCTTCCTGCTGAAGGAATTTCTGATAAATAGCCTCCAGCATAGTAGCTGGCTTAATAGCATCATGGTCTACTTGAAGAGCAATATAGTGTTCTCGTTCTTTCTCCCAATCCATGAATAAAGTATTAAAGCAATTTTGAAAGTCTCCCTCTCGACTGATGTGATACAATCGTTGCAACAGGGTCGTTTTACCGATACCACCAAAACCATGAAGTAGAAAAATTTTTGGATCTTCTTCCGACGTGGAGGCTGGAGCAACCAAAGAGTTTAAGACATTTCGGAAACGTTCCTGTTGTTCATCTCGTCCTAAAAAAATTTTATTCATTCGCTAACTCCTCAAAGTTATCAACAGTATTAACTATGGCAATCGTCAAGTATTGTGAATTATATTGATGCAATCACATCAATCACAGTTACAGGATTCAAGTTTTTCGACAAGGTGAGGGATAAGACGAGCATTAACTTCCAGACTGGTATTCTTTAAAGTCAATGTTGGAATAATTCCTTGATATTTTTCTTGATCATCAAGGTTTTTTTCAAGATTGTCTGTAAACATTTGCTTTGAACGGGATAGCCATTGCTTCCTCCAGTTGTCATACCAGCCTACATGGCGACCAAACTCTTTTTCAGGATCATTTAAATTAGTGCATTTTTCTTCCCAAATCTTTTTCTGGACAGTAAAACCAAAACAGTTATTGCTGTATTGTTGCCAGAGTTTATCGATGTGACATAAGACATCACAGGGACAGTTTTGAATATCGCTTGCCTTCCAAGAGTATTTTGAAGTACCAGGAACTTGATTCATAATAGCAAATGTTTCTTCATTAGCTTCTACCCATCTTTGATTTTCAAGAAGATAGTTTAATAATTTATATTTTTCTGGGTTTAGTTGTTGAGTTAATTGGTCAGGTGGGTCTTGTGGTTCTATAGGTTTTTGTTCATGATTAGGGGGAGTACTACCATTTTCTGGCTCATCTGTAGGACTCTGAACATATTGTCGATAAATAATTTGTAAGTTTTCATTTCCAGAATTATAATTGTATACATTATCAATTAGTTTCTTTAATTCCCCTCTACTCTCTGCTTTAGTAATTAAATCTTGAAGAATGTTTGTGTATAATTTTTTATTTTTAATTATATCTAAATAGCTATGATTGAAATCATAATCATACAAAATTATTTCCCACTCATCTTGGTTTATAACAGCGCTCATTAAAGCTTCTCGTATTTCCCGGCGTTCAGGACCAGATAACTCAGACATTCATGCATAAATTTATAAATCATTCAAGAATTTAATTCAGAAGGATTAAACAAAGGGATAATGATATTATAGAGAATCAGCAATAGCGAACCATAGACTGGACGGTAAAATCCCAAGGATGAAAATGGCTCTCCCAGAGCAAATACCCAAACGACAAATGCTCCAGTGGAAACTACTATTTGGGTAACAGCTGGTGGCTTATTGGACTCTGATGTTAACTTTAATATCCAAAAAGGAGTTACAAATACCAAGAATATAAATACTACCCATATTAGATTAATCGGAACATCATTAGCACTTGTTAGCACTCCTTTGATAGCTATCCAAGCCCCAAGAATTTCCGAGGGAATATATTTGATCAGCCGATCAAAATAGCCATCAATCTTTGCCCTGCTCTTAGCTTCAAATTGGGTGGTAATAATTCGACGACCCATGTCAAGTATTAATTCTCCTTACTAGAGATAGGATTGAATTTCCTGATAGATGCAACTAAATAAAATTCCTTCCCGGATAGTACCAAACGATCTAGCTCGCTGAGCGTGATGCAAAGCTACTAGGGTACCATCTTCATCAAAACATGGGGCACCACTAGACCCCAAGGCAGTTTTGTTGACATATTGAACTAGTCCCCTCTCGGGATAAACTCCGGTGATCCCATCACGAGTGATAGAGAGTTTCATTGATGCACCTTCGGGATGCTGAAAAAGATTAATTCCCATCCCTTTAACAGGAAGATGATTAGGCTCCCAACGAGCAGGTTTACTATCATTGGATGGAGGACTAGTTTCTGCCACTTGTAGCAAAACGTAATCTAGTTTGTTGGTAGGACTGGAATGTAAAATCGGTTGCTGTCTGTCTAATTTAACGACCTGTCCCTCGGTTTCATTTCCCAAATCAGAGCTAAAACAGCCAAAACGCAAGACAGCATTGAGAGCATTGATGTGGATATCCGCGTTTTCATCTGGATTCAGAACATGGTAATTAGTCAAAACTAGCCTGTTGGCAATCAAAACACCAGTCCCTTCAATGCCCTGTGGGTTAATTTCAATCCGACATACAGAGCTTGCTTGTGCTATCGCTCGTTTCAGGTAGCCAACATCCCAAAAATCTGGTTCCGGTTGCCAGAAACCTTGGAGTTGTAACTCTTCCGTTGCTCCAAGCCACTCAATAGCCGGGCCAATATCCCTGATAGTATTTACTGGGGGGAGATGAATCCTAAACCTCTGCTGAAAAATGGTTTGATAAAACTCTTTTAATTCTGGATTACCTGGATTAGTCCCATAGGCTGCGATAATTAAGGGTTCTAATTTACCTCTTGACTCAGCCCATTTAATCAAACTAAAAACAAGGTGAGTAAGGTTCTCTCCCCCAGCTATGGCATTTAATTTTTCTTCTAACTCATCATCAACCATCATCGCTAAGTCATCTTTGGTGGGATAAGCACTGATAATGGCTTCGCGTAATTGCCTGCGTTGAGAACCAGTTAAATCTCTCATTAATTAAAGTGATAGCTATATCATCTACCACATAACAATGTAACAACTTTATTTTTCTGATAACAATCTCAGCAGATAAAATATCAGGTTAGTGAGGATAATCGTGGATTAACCTTGGCCGGAGGCATTCCCGAAGAGTAGAGAATCATCTTCTTGGCGGGGAACTCTAAAAGCAGTATTCATAGTGAATTATACCAGCTCAACACCCCCAAATCAGATAGCGGCGGATATTTAGCATTTACAAATAGGTCATGAACAATATTGCTGATTTTTCAGAGCATTAAAAACTATTCGGAGCTCTTTACTAGTGTTACTTGTAACCGGTTTACTGTTCCTTTTCTTTATCCATCCTAGTTTTACATCTGATTTGTAAAGTCCCCTAATGTAGTGATAGCGATCGCAAACATTGGTCAGGTACCTCCTCCTGGGTTAATGGGAGTAGGGAGTAGGGAGTAGGGATAGGGGTAAGACCATTGAAGGTACCTCTTAAGTATGAGAAACGCTCTACATTTATAGAATGTTAGATAATTGCCTGGCTTGACAGTACCCTTTCGGGTACCTTCTCAAAGGGAGGTTGCTGATGGTTTGGGGGCTGTGTGGGTCACTTGCATCTACAGCTTGAAAGCCCCACCGAATTGAGAACTGCTATATATAGTAAGGAAAACCCTAAGGGTAGCTGGGCAAGGCTTGTCAAAGCTTAATCAACCATAAAGTTTTCAGACTTCTGTCACCTTCTAGACTAAGGCAGTGGGAGAATAGAGTTATCACCAGCTAAACCATTCAAAACCCTTAAAAACCCAACTATGGCTAAAACCG
>NZ_JAAHIE010000328.1:0-8474 GCF_010671945.1 Moorena sp. SIO4E2 | reverse complement strand
TGGAGTAGGGAGTAGGGAGTAGGGAGTAGGGAGTAGGGAGTAGGGAGTAGGGAGTAGGGGAAGCAACAGTTGTGTTTGTATAGCAGAAGTCATTTGTCAGAAGTCATTTGTCAGAAGTCAAACTCTGGCGTTGCTGAATCAAGGAATGAATACGCGATCATCTGGTTTTGGTCAAGCCCCCGTGGGTCCCCCAACTTTGCGGTGCGACCCAAGGGCGATTTACTCGCCCTAGGAGGCGCGCACCGGAAGGGACGCAAGAAAGTCTTATTCCCCCACCGGTGCGCTTTCCGTCGGCGAATTAAATTCGCCACGGGTCGCACCGCAAAATTGGGGGGCTAGGGGGGCAAAACCATACCCAGAATCAGCAACGCCCAAACTCTTGCGCTTACTTAGGTTTGAGACTTTTGTCATGTCCTAACTGCCCTGGCGACTGCTATAACAGATTTGTTATCATAAAGCATACTATACTAATTTAGTATAGCGCTATAGTTAATTTTCAATTAGGTAATCGCAATGCTGATGATAGTGTTACCGCTGTCAATTACGCTATCGATAGGCTTGAGCAAAATGACGCGATCGCATTGCTAATCATGACTTGAGCGAAGCACGAATTTATGCGATCGCAAAACTGCTGAAGATTTTATCAAAGCACGAATTTTGCGCTATCGATTGGCCTACGGCCACGCTACGCGAACGGTTTAATCGTGCCTTATGGGATCACAGTGTTTGTAATCACTTGACCACTAATTGGATTTTATTAAGCGCGATCAAGTTAATCACTATTAAGCGATCGCAACTGTGCTCTTGACATCCTCCCATCGTTAAATCAAAGATTATAACGTTCGCGTAGCGGCTCCAAAGGAGCTGGGATTCCTAAACCTCACGATTTGGTTTGGTGCTTCATAGCAACCGCCTCCACCCTCAAGGGGTTTTCTGGTCTTACGCTCGCGACCCAGACTATCCCCGCAAGCCCTGCGGTTCTCATGTGTCGAGTTTCAAGAAAAGTCTTGATACACTTTTGATTCAAGGGTTGGCCTTCCATTGCCCTGTCATCTTTTCCCTAGAGACGAAACCTTAGGATAGTGGAGTCTTAATTAATAAATTTTTACCCTTCTCTGCATAACCTGCCAACCATAAAGACTCCACTATCCTTACGGTAACTTCAAAGTCTACCAATTTTGCTGCGCCGCCAGGTTACTGGACTTCGCTCGTATAGGCGCATCTGTTTCCATCGTCTCGGGTGGGTCATTGACCACTTTCATTCTAGCACGTTTATCGTTAAAGACGCAATTCCTCTCTCGCTAACCCTGCGGGTATAACGAGAGTCTCCTTGCTCTTAAGGATGATTTGAGCACTAATCTGATTTTAATCTCGCGCTATACTTTATCAAAATTAAGCGATCGCATTGCTAATCATTAGCTTCTGAGTTATCCATCTTTACCATAGCGCTATATTTTGTCAAAATTAAGCGATCGCATTTATTAGAATTAACTTACCAGTTATAAATGTTTACTCTAGCGCTAGATTTTATTAAAATTAAGCGATCGCATTGCTTATATTATTTTTACTGAGGGGGTGACGAAATAAGCTAAAACGCAGACTATAGCGTTTCTCGCAGTAATGAGGTACAGTCTTCTTTGAATTTGATTTCCTGTCTTGATGCAGCGCATCCCTATTAACTATTCCCTATTCCCCTCCTGGGAGGGGTTAGGGGTGGGTTCCTGTTCCCTAAAATTCCGAAATTGTGTACCTCATAGCTATGATAATTGCTATATATAAGCGACCTAGCTCTTAGACCTCGTTGATAATACTTTCGTTGTCTTGATCCCAAGGGCGAGTGGGGGAAAGCACTCGCCCTTGGGATCAAGACAATGTTCCGTGATTTCAAGAGTGGCGGTTATATAGCGTTTCTCGGGGAGCAGGTCAAATAAGCCTAACAAATGAACTACTTGACAAAACAACAAAAATCCGGTCTTAGTTGCAGAACAGATGAACTATTTACCAGATCAGCAAGCAATTACCCATCAGGGGGCTATAGTAATGGTAAAAATATTAGGCTTAAGTGACATGCTTCCCCTATTACCTATTACCCATTACCTATTACCCATTCCCGATTCCCGATTCCCGATTCCCGATTCCCCATTCCCGATTCCCCATTCCCCAGATCAGCGTACTAATGTTGCTGCATAAGTGACATGCTCCCGTTTCTCGCAGTTATGAGGTACACTATCCTTTGACACTGATTCCCTGTCTTGATGCAATAGCGAGTGGGGGGAACCACGGCAATAGCGAGTGGGGGAAACCCCCAAGACCGTAATGGTGCGTTTACAGTCGTCGAATTAAATTCGCCACGGGTCGCACCTCTGCCTCCCCAAGACCGTAATGGTGCGTTTGACCCGTAATTAAATTCGCCACGGGTCGCACCTCTGCATCGCTTAAAACCCTCTTTACTATTGCTAGCATGCATGCATGCCTTTTGCCTTAAAGGGATAAGCAATGTCGCTCACTCGTCCTGAGAACTGCTATAATTTGGAGGCTACTAGAGTCAGCAAACAGCGATTAATTTCTCTGATTTTATTAATTTGTTTGTCCTACACTTTAGCTAATTTTAATGGACAATATATTCAGCAAAAATGGTTAGCATCCTATGTTAATCGTCCCAGTTATCATTCAATATTTTACCGACGACATAGCAGTTTTTATATTGGCTTGCATGGTAAAAATTGGTTGGATTCAATGTCTTTTGTCTCAGAACTCATTCAATAATTACTTCGTTTTTATCGCCACAAACTGCCTTATCCTCTCCGAGGTTACAGGGCTGCTTCCCTTATATAGCACTACCCATTAAGATGTTTGACATTTCTAAACTCCGAAACCTAGTCAATGCTTACTTTTGACTTCTGACTTGTGACTTGGGACTTGCGCGTTTGTGGATGCTTGGATGTAAGCCTTTTTCCTAGACCAGTAAATCTTGGCGAGGATTAAAATTATCAATCTCCCTTAGTTTTTCGTATAGTTCTCTGACCTCCTGAGTGGCTTCGGTTGGCACAACAATCTGAATTTCTACTACCTGATCCCCTCGTAACCCATCCTGATTGGGATAACCCTTATTTGCCAAGCGCAATTTTTGTCCTGACCTGACGCCACTAGGAACATTAATTTGCACTATACCATCCAAGGTGGGAACTTCTATTAAGTCACCTAATACTGCTTCAGCAGGGCTTACTGGTACTACACAAATCACATCCAATTCCTCTAATTTAAAGAAAGGATGAGGTGACACAGTAATTTTTAAATTTAAACATCCACCATCAATACCTTGACCTTGGAGCCGCACCAGGGCACCGGTTACCATCCCAGCAGGTAGCTCAATTTCTAAAGCCCGTCCATCTTCTAGGCGAATTCGCTCTCGACCCCCTTTATAGGCTTTTTCCAAAGGTAGGGTTAATCGAGCGTCAATATCTTGAGGTTGAGGTTTGGGATAAGGTTGAGGCTGAGGGGGGGATTTGGGTTGAGGTCTCAGACGAGAACTAACAGTGTAGGCTGTTTTAGTTTTCCCTGGTCGAAACGCACTCTCAGAACTTACCCGAGTCCCTGGAGGTGGGGTTGATGTTGCCTTTCTAGTAGAGCGACGCCCGAGTAGTTGATCAATGAAGGTGTTGAAGTCCCGGTAATTGCCATAATCCTCTGGTTGGTATGAACCACGACCATTGCCGTTCCAGCCTACATTTTTAATCAAAGTAGCAGCTTTAGCCGCTTTTCTACCAAACTTCTTCTTCTGCCAATATCGGCTGAATTGGTCGTACTGCGATCGCCTATTCGGGTCAGAGAGAACTTCATATGCCTCACCAATATCCTTGAACTTGTCTTCTGCTGTCTTATCTCCAGGATTCAGGTCGGGGTGATACTGTCGAGCTAACCGCCGATAAGCCTTTTTAATTTCCTCGCTGGATGCCTCTGTGGGTACACCCAACATTTCATAGTAATCTCGATAGTTTTGCATAATTAGTCAATAATGAAGTGTCTCGATGCACTCCCTCATCGGGTAAACCCCCGTATTAAGGCTTTTTTGATCTATTCGTTTTTTGATCTATTCGTGATTAATCGTTAATTGTCAGTATTTTTTAAAGGGAAGAGCGAGAAAACTTTTACCTAAAGACTAACCGCTAATTAGTTGTGGCTACTGACAACTGACAACTAACTACTGACTAATTTAGAACCAATTATCATCCTCATCCCAATCATTTTCAAGGGGGTTTCTGCGATCGCGATCGCGACTGGACCTCGATGAACTAGCCCCATAGGAGTCATAGGAGTCCCGGCGGTAATCCCGTTGAGAATATCGGTCTGTGTCACTATCTCCGGTGAAGGTGCGACGAATTGAGCCAAACAAGTCATCATCCTCTTCTTCCTCATATTGCAGCCGTACCTCTCGCTTGAGCTCATAGAGGGCATCTTGTAGATCACCTTGAGTGCGATCAATAGCCCGGTCATCATTTTGGGCAACGGATTGACGCATCTCCTGAATTAAGCCTTCAATCTGACGCCGATAACCACTAGCAAACTGTCTCCCAAAATCTAGGGCTACCTCCCTCAGTTGCCGTTCCGCTTCATTAGCCAAACTTTCTGCCCGATTGCGCTTTTCTACTCGTTCCCTTCGTTCCCGGTCAACCTCAGCGTATTCTTCTGCCTCACGAATCATTTTGTTGACTTCCGCTTCACTCAGGGTAGAAGCCCCTTGAATGGTAATGCTTTGTTCTCGACCAGTAGTTTTATCCAGTGCCAATACCTGCAAAATTCCATTAGCATCAATATCGAAAGCCACCTGAATTTGGGGCACTCCCCGTGGTGCTGGGGGAATACCAGTCAACTTAAACCGACCCAAAGACTTATTATCTGTTGCCATATCCCGTTCCCCTTGCAGGACATGAATTTCCACCAAAGTCTGATTATTTTGGGAGGTGGAAAAAATATCAGACCGCCGGACTGGGATAGTCGTGTTGCGGGGGATTAACTTTTTCATCACCCCACCAATAGTTTCCAAACCCAAGGACAACGGAGTTACATCCAGCAATAGGATATCTTTGACTTCACTGTTAAGAATTCCTCCTTGAATTGCAGCTCCTACTGCCACTACCTCATCAGGATTAACATTCTGATTTGGTTCCCGATCGATTAAGCTGCGCACCAATTGTTGTACCATCGGGGTGCGGGTTCCCCCTCCTACCAAGATCACTTCATCAATGTCCATAGGAGTTAAGCCAGCATCTTTGAAAGCTCGTTTTAGGGGTCTGCGCAAACGACTAACTAGATCCACACATAGCTCTTCAAACTGAGAGCGCTTCAGCCTAGTTTCTAGGTGTTTTGGACCATCTTCTGTAGCTGTAATAAAGGGCAAATTAATCTCAGTTACACCCACCCCAGACAGCTCGATCTTAGCTTTTTCTGCAGCTTCAGTCAGCCGTTGTAGGGCTTGGCGATCGCGTCGCAGATCAATTCCCTCTGATTTCAAAAATTGCTCTGCCAACCAGTCAACAATTTTTCGATCAAAATCATTGCCCCCCAGTTGAGTATCACCACTGGTTGATAGCACTTCACACACCCCATCCCCCACCTCTAGGATCGAGACATCAAAGGTACCCCCGCCCAAATCAAATACCAGGATAGTTTGGCTGGCCTCAAGATCCAAGCCATAAGCCAAAGACGCTGCTGTTGGTTCATTAAGAATCCGCAGAACCTCTAACCCAGCAATTCGTCCAGCATCTCGTGTGGCTTGCCGTTGAGAATCATTAAAGTAAGCCGGGACTGTTATTACTGTTCCTGTTACCTCCTCTCCCAGGTAGCGGCTGGCCTCATCCGCCAACTTCCGCAGAATCATTGCAGAAATTTCCTCTGGGGCGAAGTCTTTTTTCAACCGGGGGCACTTAATTCTCACATTACCACTTTCATCCCGGCGAATGGTATAGGCAACCCGCTTTGACTCTGGATTCAGTTCAGCATACTTACGTCCAATATACCGCTTCACCCCATAGAAGGTATTTTGGGGATTAAGCACAGCTTGGCGGCGTGCTAATTGTCCTACAACCCTTTCCCCATCCTTACTAAAGCCAACCATTGAGGGAGTTGTGCGCATACCTTCCGCATTAGCAATTACCACCGGCTTACCGCCTTCGATGACAGCCACCACGGAGTTTGTTGTACCCAGGTCAATGCCGACTACCTTGCCCATGCGTCCTTTATTCTCCTCAAGATGAATGCTGTCAACTCGTTCAATGAATTTCAACTACTATATATATAGATGATATTTTGATTAAAATTGTATATAGCCAGTGGTTCGGTTTTCCGAAGCGTAGTCACCCTAGACCTCTGACGGTTGCAGTTATGGTAAGGGATGCCCCGAAGTGCTGAATCTATTCTATCCCTTGACTTCTTCCCCAATTTAGCGGAATTTCAAAGTAAGCATCCTATCATAATAGAGAATATATTAGCAAACTCGAGGATCGGGTGAAGTAGTACATTCAAGACTATTGATTAGCGCTTCCACAGCATGGGCGCGCCAAAGCGTGAATTTAATTCTTAATGGTAAGAGCGCACCTATCAATCTGCCCGACTTACCTGTGGGAAACTTCCCTGTACATCATCATTCGAGGGCTCTGGCAATGCTAGGATCACAGTAGCCCCCTATATTGAATTATTAATGGCAGAAACACTATTCTTTAATGCTCTGCGTGAAGCCATAGACGAAGAAATGGCACGGGATGAGACAGTATTTGTAATCGGTGAAGATGTCGGTCACTACGGTGGTTCCTACAAAGTTACCAAAGATTTGTGTAAAAAATACGGTGACTTCCGGCTTCTGGATACCCCCATTGCCGAAAATAGCTTTACTGGTCTAGCTGTGGGTGCAGCAATGACAGGTTTACGACCAATTGTTGAAGGCATGAATATGGGGTTTTTACTCCTGGCATTCAACCAAATTTCCAACAATGCTGGGATGCTGCGCTATACCTCTGGTGGTAATTTTAAAATCCCGATGGTGGTTAGAGGCCCTGGTGGTGTCGGACGTCAGTTAGGGGCCGAACACTCCCAGCGTCTAGAAGCCTACTTTCAGGCAGTTCCCGGTCTCAAAATTGTTGCTTGCTCAACCCCCTACAATGGAAAAGGGTTGCTGAAATCTGCCATTCGAGATGATAACCCAGTATTGTTCTTTGAACACGTCCTGCTCTACAATCTCAAAGAAAATCTGCCAGACCAGGAGTACTTGGTACCCCTTGACAAAGCTGAAGTTGTACGCCCTGGTAAAGATGTTACCATTCTTACCTACTCCCGGATGCGTCACCACGCCATCCAAGCGGCTAAGCAGCTGGAAAAAGAGGGCTATGATCCTGAAGTGATTGACCTGATTTCCCTAAAGCCTCTAGACTTTAAGACCATTGGTGCTTCAATCGCCAAAACCCACCGAGTCATTATTGTAGAAGAGTGCATGAAAACCGGTGGTATTGGGGCAGAATTAACAGCATCGATTAACGAGCGCTGGTTTGATGAACTCGATGCACCAGTGCTTCGGCTTTCATCCCAAGATATTCCCACTCCCTACAACGGGACTCTCGAAAATCTAACCATTGTCCAACCCCATCAAATTGTCGAGGGTGTGAAAAAGATGGTGGCTTTGCGGATTTAACTAAAAGCTTGGCAAATAAAGCTTAGGCATTAGCCATGCAGGGGGCGTTGCTGATCATTAGATGCTGGAGGTGAAAAAGATTCCGATTCCTAAGTAACCAATCGATAGAATACTTAAGCCTCCAGCCTTGAGAGTTCACAGTTCACAGTTCAGAGTTCAGAGTTCAGAGTTCAGACTTTATATTTTCTCAGTTACTAGACTCGCCAAAACAGATTATCATAGCATTTGTTGCGGCGGGTCGTAGTCATGCAAAAACAGCGTTCACTATTAGCCTTAATCCTAGTACTTGTAATTACAGCAATCATATTGCTGGTGCAATTTCCAATCCGGTTAGGACTGGACTTGCAGGGAGGGGCTCAACTCACAATTCAGATTAACACTACCGAAGAGATTACCGAAATCACGGCTGAGCAATTAGACGCAGTTAAAACCGTTATAGAAGGTCGAGTTAATGCCCTAGGGGTTTCTGAGTCGGTAGTCCAAACCGTTGGCAAAGACCAGCTTTTGGTACAGCTACCTGGTGTCAATGACCCGCAACAAGCGGAACGGGTACTAGGGGGAACAGCACAGCTGGATTTCCTCAATCAAAAGATTGGTACAGAAGCACAGCTGCAGGTTGAACAGCAAGTGCTACAACAACTACAATTAAACCAAGAGGTCTTACGCAACAATGGTGATGGAGATGCGATCGCAGAAAATCAAGCTGCTATCAATCGTAGTAACCAAGCCATCCTTGAACTATTTGAAAGTAGTGGTCTGACTGGCAAAAACCTCCAAGATGCTCGTCCCCAAC
>NZ_JAAHIE010000327.1:0-8490 GCF_010671945.1 Moorena sp. SIO4E2 | reverse complement strand
GTTATCTATCTTTGGCACTGCCCACCCTACATCAATATTCTATTGTGATTAATTCTTTGGTGGGCAGTGCCTAGTCATCCTATCTCTAGCTGCTGTTATCTATCTTTGGCACTGCCCACCCTACATCAATATTCTCTATTGTGATTAATTCGCGCGGTGGGCAGTGCCTACTAATGCGATCGCCAGCTGCTGTTATCTATCTTTGGCACTGCCCACCCTACATTAATATTCTTGATGCTCTATCAGTTAAACAGATTTTTTGATATTTCCTATTCCATGTTCCCTGCTCGAGCAAAATATAATTCCATAAAAAAATCCTGTACAAATTAAACATAATTTAGTACATCAATTGCTATCAATACTATTTGCAAATAAATGTAAAAGATTTTAATTAAGCCTTGCATTTTTTCGAGTAGTTATCTATAGTATAGAAGGTGACGACTGAAACTAATAGCCGCGCTGGCAATACCTGTTAACCACGACCAGCGCGGCTTTCCTCCCTCCTAAATAGGAGTTACTTCCATCATGCAAAAAAAAATCACGATCATCAATCCTGGTTATCGACTCTTGGGTGCATCTCATTTTTGCGGTTTGACCCGGTAGGTGCCATGGGCATCTTGGTGCCATGGGCATCTTGGTGGAACAGGCATCTTACTGGCATGGGTATCTTGCTGGCATGGGCATCTTGGTGGAACGGGCATCTTGGTGCCATGGGCATCTTGGTGGAACGGGCATCTTGCCCGTTTCCTGCCGCAACTGTAAGCATTCAGCTAATCCGCTACTTGAGGTGCTACTTGAGGTGCCAAAGGCCAACGGCTGACAGCTGACGGCTGACAGCTGACTGCTGAATAATTACATTTTATGAGAGTAAAAAAACAGGAATATATTTCGACGAATAAAAAAAGAAAAAGGGTAATGCTAGCATACAATAGTGAAAATATCGTCTACTCTAAGAGTAAGATAGTGCTTAACTGTTCCTGGAAAAACACTATCAAGTGCCCGGGGAGTTAATAGTTATAGTTACTCATAGAATCAAGGGAACTAGTGTAAGGATAAGCCAAGTCAATGGTCACTCATGACTTAGGCTGATTTAAGATTAGGGTGTTATCTACGCCAACATTTTATCTACGCCAAAAGAGTTTTCACTAGTAGCCCAAGGCCAAAAAAAATTAATTAATTCAGTTGTCTACTAGGTTATTTGTACTAATTCATAATGATCACAGATAACCGAGATTGTAGGTATCCATCGACAGGATTTGGAATCAATTATTTGACCATGATTCCCATACCACTGTCGATTACCACGTAAGCTGACAGCTGAATGCTTACAAGTATTGATTTTTATTCTAAGCACTAAACCTTTGATTACTAATGTCTAAACAAAAGCGCAAAAGGTTAAGGTGCATCAGCGCTTGGAGGCTGCAAAGCTGGAAAGTTTGCTTGCCCTTAATCCCAATAATTATTCTGTTGTGTGCCGAGGTAGCAGTAGCCCAGAATCCACCTTTTAAGACTACCCTTGAATCGCTCCAAATCACCGTGAATACTATCTGGGTGATATTCACTGGTTGTTTAGTATTCTTCATGAACGCGGGCTTTGGGATGTTGGAGGTTGGTCTTTGCCGCCAAAAGAATGCCGCCAACATTTTGACTAAAAACCTGATTGTGTTTGCCCTGTCTACAGCCGCTTACTGGGCAGTTGGCTTTGCTTTCATGTTTGGTGATGGCAACCCTGTTTTAGGTTTCAATGGCTTTTTCCTTTCGGGATCAGATAATAGTCCAGCCATAGGAGAAGCCTACAACGGTGTCTTCTATTCACTAAAAGATATTGGTATACCCCTCAACGCCAAATTCTTTTTTCAACTGGTTTTTGCTGGAACTGCTGCCACTATTGTCTCTGGAGCAGTGGCCGAGCGCATCAAATTTTCTGCCTTTTGTCTGTTCAGCCTTCTACTTGTCGGCATCATTTACCCAATCACGGGTCACTGGATTTGGGGAGGAGGCTGGCTAGGAGGAGGCTGGCTACAAGGGCTGAAATTTTGGGACTTTGCTGGTTCAACGGTAGTTCACTCCGTAGGCGGTTGCTGTGCCTTAGTAGGTGCTTACCTTCTCGGACCACGCAAGGGCAAATATATAGATGGCGTTTCCTATGGGCTGCCCGGACACAATCTCAGCCTGGCGATTCTAGGTTGCTTGATTTTATGGCTGGGCTGGTTTGGTTTTAACCCCGGCTCAACGATTTTTAATCCCGGAACGACGAATTTAGATCCCAACGCAATTAGCCATATTGTCCTCACCACTAATACAGCAGCTTGTGCAGGGGGTATTGCCGCAGCTCTAACTACCTGGCTTGACCCAAGGGATCCTGACAGTAAGCCTGACCCCACTATGATTATTAACGGAGTACTGTCGGGTTTGGTAGCCATTACCGCATCCTGTCGATTCGTTACCATTGGTAGCGCTATCACCATAGGTCTGCTGGCAGGAATAATAGTGGTCTTTTCAGTAGACTTCTGGGACAGGATGAAAATTGATGATCCAGTAGGTGCTATTTCTGTCCATCTTGTCGGTGGAGTCTGGGGAACACTGGCTTTAGGTCTTTTCAGTGAAGGACCTGGTGATTTGTATAGTATTGGTAACGGTCCAGTAGCCGGACTATTCTGTGGTGGCGGGATAGATAGTATCCGGCAGCTTTTTATTCAACTACTCGGCATTGTTGCTGTAGATGTGTCAACGGTTTTCCTGAGCTGGCTAGCTTGGTTATTAGTTAAACGTATACTTTCCTCAAGTCTAAGGGTTACAGAAAAAGCAGAAATTGAAGGTCTAGATTTCCACGAACACCGTATGAATGCCTACAGTGGCTTTTTGTTTAAGGGAGATCTCAAGCAATCACCGCTGAGGGATCAGCAAAGACAAAATTAACACACTGTTCTGTAGATACAAGCAAACCCATTAAATTCTAGGATTCAGCCGGTTATGAAGGTAATCAATAACAGTATTTTCCAGCAAATAAGTTTAATTTGATACAGACAAACTAAGCCAAAGGATTATGATCATAAATGAAATTAGTTTAGGAATAGTGTGATCATAGTTTTATTGGATACCGATCAAGACTATCAATATAGCAATCCGTGTAGCAATTGATATAATTTTGATGCCATATTCCCTACTCCCTGTTCCCTGTTCCCTGTTCCCTGTTCCCTGTTCCCTTTGCTAGAGTAGTTTAATCAAAATTAATCCCATGAACATAATCAATATGTCAAAAAACACACAAGATTACGATAGCATTGTTAGGGATTTAGTAGCTGATAATGATGACATTTTAGGTGCAGTTATCCTCTATAAACAGTTGCCAATTACTCAGTTAATAGGTAAATTAAATAAAACTGAAATTCTAAAAATAGCCGATAAAATAATCGAGTTTCACCAATCGATTAACCGCTTACCTAGTCTGGTAAACAACGAAAAAATATTCATGGAATCTAGAGATACTTTGCTGATTGTTGTTTTTTACCCTAATCAGTGTTTGTTGCTAGTTAAAGCTAAGCAAACTGATATCGTTGGCAGGATTCTACATGCTATTGAAGAAACATCACAAAAGATTCAGTCTTTACTTGACCCTAGAGGAGCTTATCGAAATAGTTATCAGTTATTGTCTCAGGCAAAGGATAATGAAATAAAATACAGGAAGAAACCCCTAAGTCCTGAATTTTAGGACGTTCCCAAATGTCAATACAACTGGGGCACAAAGAATTGCTCATACAGAGGTGGGCGCACATAGTTATTGGGAGCCTTCTTGCGTGGGGGTAATTCTAGAGGTTCCGGTGTCATATCAATGTAGGGAATCTTGCTGAGAATATGACTGATGCAATTAAGACGAGCCCGCTTTTTGTCATCAGCTTCCACCGTGAACCAGGGGGCTTCGGGAATATTGGTGTGAGCCAACATGTTGTCTTTTGCTTGGGAATATTCCACCCAGCGATCGCGAGATTCTAGATCCATCGGGCTGAGCTTCCAGCGACGAGCGGGATCGGTGGTGCGAGATTGGAAGCGTCGCTCTTGTTCTTCATCGCTAACTGAAAACCAATACTTCAGCAAAATTATGCCGGATCTGACCAACATCCGCTCAAATTCTGGGCAGGTTTGCATGAATTCCTGATACTGTGCATCGGTACAAAAACCCATCACATGCTCCACCCCAGCGCGATTGTACCAACTGCGGTCAAAACAGACAATTTCACCGGCTGCGGGCAGATGAGCGACATAGCGCTGGAAATACCATTGGGTCTTTTCCCGATCACTCGGTGTACCCAATGCCACAATTCGGCAGCCACGTGGATTTAGGGGTTCGGTAATCCGTTTAATAGTGCCCCCCTTACCAGCTGCATCACGTCCTTCAAACACAATCACAATGCGGGTACCAGTATGCTTAGTCCAGTATTGCATTTTCACCAGTTCCAATTGTAGACGGGCAAGCTCCTTTTCATAAATTTTCCTGGGAAGTTTAGAGCTGCCTTCTGCCTCAGAAATGTGGTAGAACACTTTTCGTTCTGAATTTGGGAGATTGGCCTTCTTTTGTTTCTTAAGTTTTTTCTTATTTAATTTTTTCTTATTTAATTTTTTCTTATCTTTCTTTTTACTATCTGCTGCTAGTAGATGCTTCTTTTTGCTCGCCCGTTGGGACTGATCCCCATTCATAGATTTATTTTTCATTGCTATACAACCCTGTATTTGTATTGAGCTTGATGTAGGGTGGGCAGTGGATCAGGCAGATTAACCAAGCTGGTCATCAGGTGGCTAGGCACTGCCCACCCTAGGATTAATATGCTGGATAAACTTAGTGCGATCGCAACTCTAGTTGATGTAGATGTAGGGTGGGCAGTGGATTAGGCAGATTCACTAAGCTGGCCATCAGGTGGCTAGGCACTGCCCACCCTAGGATTAATATGCTGGATAAACTTAGTGCGATCGCAACTCTAGTTGATGTAGATGTAAGGTGGGCAGTGGATTAGGCAGATTCACCAAGTTGCCCATCAGGTGGCTAGGCACTGCCCACCTTACTGAGATGTAGTTGGTAAGATGTAGGGTGGGCAGTGGATCAGGCAGATTCACGAAGCTGCCCATAGGGTTGGTAGGCACTGCCCACCCTACGATTAATCACTTTTTTACAAATATAAGATACACCCAATTAGTGCGATCGCAACTCTAGATCGCCTTGGCAAAGTTCGCTGGATCTTGGTCACGTCGGTGACGGATGGGAATAGCAGAACCTTGACCATTTCCTACTAAAGAGGCAGTTTTTTCCAGAGACTCTCTGAGCCTCTTAGCAGCATAGATAGACATATCCCGAGGAACACTAATTCTATCGCGCAAATATCGCAGAGCAGGATCTGAACCCAAGGGTGGCATACAGGTTTCCCCGGTAATCATGTGTGTCAAGGCACAACGCAGGGCTGGATCAAACAAGGTCTCGTCGGCGGGGTTAACTCGAATGATATTGGTGCGGTGTTTAAGCACTCGTTGGAGAGCTTCAGTACGGGAAGTTTCCGGTTCTGGGTAAGTTACATCCGGTAGCCCTTCCCAAGGACCATTGTCCACCCGTGCCTGATTGATTAACGTCTGGGGTTTATCGTTTGGCCAGCAGCCCCCCATCTGGGGAGGCAAATCATGGACATGGGTGTGGAAGTCGCTCTGGGTGCCACGATAGGTAGGTCGGGTTTCCATGGCCTCAAACCAAGCTGCCAATCGAGGATTTTCTTCCCTCAAAGAATAGCCTTTGTAGTAATAAAGACTGGCATTCATGCGTTCGACATAAGGCATGAAAATCACATCAACAGTACCGAACTGATCCAAACAGTAAGGACCCGGAGTGGAGCTTAGGGCATTTTCCACCATCTCCACCACTTTAACAAATTGGTCTTGGTGATTTTGTTCTTCTTTAGATGAACGTGTAGGATAGCACAACCAAGTACACCAAGCTCTAAACAGAAGTCTCTCCAACTGCCGTAGGTTGATGACAGCGGGGTCTTTCATGCTTTGTTCTAAGGGTTTAAAAACCCGTTCTAATCCGATTAAAATGTCATCACTTTCGGTAATCAAGTTACCATCTAGCTCTAGAGCTGGTAGCATCCCCGATGGCACTTTCTGCTTGTACCAACTTTCTTTCTTACCATAACAAAACATGGTAACTTTTTTGATACGATAAGGAATCTGTTTTTCTTCCAACCATAGCCAAGTTTTCTGGCAGTAAGGGCACCAAGCGTGGTTATCGCGGTATAGGGTAACCCGAATATCAGATTCAGTAAAACCAAATAGGCGCAAACAGGATTGAGCGTTAGTAGCTCCATTAACAGTATCTATTTGAAAATCCGTCAGAGCTTCTAGTTCTTGCCAGGTTAGGGGGGCGATACTCATGGGGGTGGGTTTAATTAGAGTTTGTTACAAAAGATACTATCGCATATTTTGCTTAAGCTATCAGCTATTAGCTATCAGCTATCAGATATCAGCTATCAGCTATTAGCTATCAGCTATTAGCTATCAGCTATTAGCTATCAGCTATTGAATAAAATAAGCTGACGGCTGACGGCTGACGGCTGACGGCTAACGGCTGACGCCTGATAGCTGACAGCTGAATGCTTAGAATCAAGACAGTGATAAACCTGAGCTTGGTAACCATCCACGGATATTAAATTATTAACAGAATTCTCAGCAGAACAATTAGGTAACTCTTCAACTGTTGCGTTAAAATTCACCAACCATACATCTAGGGTACTTGACAAATTAGCAACAGTCTTTTTAAGAGTGATAGCAGCCGGACAATTGGTCTGCTGGCACTGAATTTGGTCTTGATGTGCCAATAGAAATTTGGGATTTACTGAAGATAGTTTTTGATCAGCCTTCTGTTGGAATTCCCAAGCCAGTCCCATCATTTCACCAGTCTGTACCAAGGTGTTGTGAGTAGTAGCAATTAGTATCGGTACTGATGACTTTTGTTCGATTATCGGTACCAATAAATCTGGACGATAGTATTTTTGATAGCCTAGATTGCTGACTACGGTAATACTACTCAAAAACCCCATTAACAAAACTAGCGCTATAGTTTTCGGTTTCCCATGGCTACTATTGTCAGTGGGATTTGGTGTTGAAGGGTGACGCTTACTCACGGCTAGGGCGGTTGCTACTAATACAATCACAGCAGGGAAGTAAACGAAACTATACCGAGCACCACGGGTGAGGTCGGTACCAAGGCAGTAAGTAATACCAAAAAATAATGCGATCGCACTAATCAAGAAACTCCCTAAAACCGTTGTGACCAAAGCAGTCTGAGGGTGATTTAGTTGTATTTTTAGATAGCGATAGAGAATCGGAAGCAACCAGATTAGAAACAGCAACATCACCAAACCCGAAGCAATGACCACTATCAGGGAAGATGACTCTACGGGCAATAGCGATAACATGGTGATCCAAGCAGCGATAGCTTGAAAAATTGGCTTGCACCAAGCCCAACTCCCTTCACTGCTACTGATAATCCATTCAGTCATCTGAGCATCGTAACTCGATAGCCACACTGGTAACCAAACTAATCCTCCCATGGCACTACCTGCCGCAACTGCACCAATGCGCCGGATGGGAGAGGGTCGAGAAGGAGAAATTTTGGCTAATCCCCAAAGTCCTAATAAAACCATGGCCTCAGCACAGAGGGTCAGGATAAAAAAATAGTGGGTTGCTATACCTAAACAATTAACCACTACCCAAGACAGGGATATCCAAATCGGTAGAACAGTATGGCGTTGAAGATGTTGTACAGCAATAACTAAGCAGCACAGGGATGCCATTACCCACAAAATAGCTAAGGTGTAATGACGGGCTTCCTGGGCTAGAAAGACACCGTAGGGAGACACAGCCATAATTGCTGCTGCTAGTTGAGCGACTAACCGGGAACGAAACCCTACCCAGCTCAGTCCATAGATTACGGGAATTGATACTATACCGAACAGGGCGGGAAGCGATCGCATTCCCCAAATTACTAAGTCGCTATCCTGTAAGGATGTTCCATCAAACGCCTGTACACCGAAGGAGAATAGCCTCATCCACCAGTTCGCGAGGACAAAGTATAGAGGAGGGTGGTGATCCTCAGTGAATAAATGATGAATAACTGCTGATGCTCCCGATTCTGGATTAAATGCCAGTGGTTGTAACAGGGTAGAGAGGGAAATGGCTTGGTCTAGGGGTAAGGTTTGATAACTATTGCCCAAGCTGAACACGATTGTGGCAAATTCATCAGTCCAGGGAGACTTCAGGGTTAGGTTAGTGAAGCGTAAAACACTGCCAATAGCAATCCAAAACAATAGCAACAGGGGGTGGAACCAGAGACTTCTCAGGAAAATTTTCAACAATAGTAACCTCAATCAGCAAAGGAGCACACTTGCCAATGGAATGGAAATAGATGACAGACAAAATATATGGAAACAGGGGGTTTTAGCCCCTAAGTTA
>NZ_JAAHIE010000326.1:0-8497 GCF_010671945.1 Moorena sp. SIO4E2 | reverse complement strand
TCTTTGTACAAAGATGGCCTTCCTTTGATGAAACGACTAATTCAAGCTCGTTGCTCTATTACTGCTCCTCCTACTCTTCCGATACCTCTCTAAACCTGACCAAACGTCTTTCCAAAAGAGCCACACCCAATTAATTTTGTGCACCTGGTTATTTTGGTAAAACCCTGGGGGGGTGAAATGCAAGCTGAAATCATTACTGGGTAATAATTTCAGCCCAGAAGTTACTTAATCGGTGCTCTTGACCGATATTTTGGGATAGAATTACTAGAAGTGATCGCCATAATTTTAACTGCGATACAATTGAGCTTCTCTTTCTTCAGACCGCACGCTCTGTCTAGTAATTTTACTTCCTCCAGTTATATTGGAGACGAGAATAAATGCGACCAATCCCACCAAAGGACTAATCATAGTGGGGAAACCATCGAAATCAGCAGTAAAAATACTGTTAGGAATATATAACAGTGTATTATCGATCCCGAAAGTAGTAGGCATCAATACAAATAGTATCAGCCGCGTCAGCGAACCCAGAATAATACAGGATAGGGCACCCTGCCAAGTTGCTTTAGACCAGTAAATTCCACCTGCTAGGGGTACTACCAACCCTGCAAATCCCAGATCGAAAGCTAGCAGTAGTAGAACTCCAGTTTGAGGAACTTTTAAAGCAAAAATCACTCCTAAAGTGGTAATTACAAAAGCCATGACGCGGGTAATCATTAACAGCCTGTCTCCTGCTGCGTTGTGGTCGTCATGGCGGATACCAATAATATTATGAGCAATTACGGAAGAAGTACCCAAAATTGCACCATCAGCGGTAGAAAGAGACGCGGAAAGAATGGCGACGATGACTAATAATCCCAGCAGGGGAGGTACTATACCATCGAGGAGAGCATAAAGGAGCGGTCCATCGGGGGTAATCCCGGCCGAAGCGAGAATTTGAGGTGCAGACAGAGCAATCAACGAAAACGGAATGCCGATAATTAAAGTTCCCACACAGCCTATTAGACAAGCCCTTTGGGCAGTTTCGGGACTGTCAGCGGCAAAGATTCTTGCCATAAAATCGATCGCCACAATATCCCCAAATCCCAACGCTAACAGAGTCGCCCAATTAACTGCCGCGCCAGCAGCAGGATCGCTTAGTTGTGCCAAAGCCAAAGGACCAGTATCAGCAGCAATATTTAAGCCAAAGTTGCCAGCAATGAACAAAAGTAAACCTAAAGAACCGACAAAAGCAATTCCTACTTGAATGGCATCGGTATAGGCAACGGCAAACAACCCACCGCTAGCAGTATAGATAAAGACGACAATCGCTAGCAGCATTATCCCAGCCGTATAACTGGTGCCTAAAAAGGCTTCAAACATATATCCTCCTGCTACCAAGTTACCAGCTAGCAAAAAGGAAAAACTCAACACCATCAGGAATGATGCTACTACTTCAGTTTGGCGGTTATATTTAACTCGATAGAAATCTGGCAGGGTAATTAAACCCATGCGGTTCATTGGTTTGGCAAAAAATAGTGCGGTTAAAAATAAACACAGTGCTAACCCAATGGGTAAAGATGCACCAGCCCAGAAACCAAATTTCCCCACCAAATCTGTATTGCCCAAAGTGGCGTTAGAGTCTACCGACTGCGCCATCAAAGTTGCTGCCGCTAGGGGTAAGACTAGCCCTCTTCCAGCAACCAAATAGTTTTCACTATCTCCTTTTACTTGTTTTGCTGCCCACATTCCAATTCCCAGGGTGGCAAACAAAAATACTAAAATTCCCCAGAAAAGAAGTTTTTGTTCCATAATTACTCCCGGTCAATGTTTGACCGTATAACATGTAGTGAGTAGGTAGGGGTCAATCAGGGTAAACGCATCTAATTTTTTAAATCCTATATATAGTGTTTATAAAATTAAGCACTATATGTGGAAAACCAACCAATTGTCAATAAGCACAATAAAACCTGGTTTATTGAGAAATACCCCCACTTTATTGACAAGATGCGTTTACCCTGAGGGGTCAATAAACCGAGCGATAGAAAGGAATATACCACAGTAAACCCATAGAAAATTGTCTATAGCAATCCTTTATGATTCGTGAAATATATTCGGCGAAGCTATCGCTATAACCCTTGCCCAGTAAGGATTTACGATTTTGCATATTTTACAAATGATTTAGGATTGCTATAGAACCTATCCTGACTGCCTGACACATCTGCGTGAAACCGATGCGTATCAGGCTCGACACTGTAACGACTGAATCCGTGAGAACCAGATGCGATTGACATGCAGTCACGCTACGCGAACATAAAAATCCTCACGGGCTTTAAGAGCGGCGCTTAGCACGGTTGCGGGTCAATGGGATCGCAAGGGGATAGGTGTTAAAAGTGGACGACCTTTGTGGAGAACTCCCATTAGCCAGCGCAGACCGATTTTCAGGTAGCTGATACCCCTTTGCCAATGAGGATTGACCTTTGGTCACGCGTGCGCGTTCAACCTGCCGTCGCAGACCGTTAAGTTGAACGGCCATACCTTAATCCATGCCATTTAGATACATTGTCTTGATACAGTCGCTCATGGGGGGAACCCCCAAAACCGCGCTGCATCGCTTTTATGCAGAGAAATTTAGTTTTTTCATCGTAACCACGCTCAGTTTTAACCTCTATAAATTGCCGTCCACATTCGTTGCATTTATATCTTTGTTTTCCTCTTTGATGACCATATTTATGAGTTTTATGACTATGACATTTAGAGCATTCCATGGTTTTATTTTTAGTAAACCATTTTTGGATTCAGCAACGCTGTTTTAGGCTGTCTTGGGTTGAGTTTACACAAAGAGTGTTGAGAACTTTTTGTCTGTTCCACAACTTCATGGGCAGTACAGCAATAGGGAGCATGTCACTTATGTAGAACATTTGTACTAAAGCTATAGCCCCCTCATGGGTAAAAGCCAAGCTCCTATGGTACATAGTTCATTTGTTCTGGAACATAGACTTGCTCCCCATCAATTTGTGAGAACAAAATAATATTAGCCCTGTTTTATATCTCTGAACCTCATAAAACTCATAGAAAAACTCATAGAAAAACTCATAGAAAAACTCATATCTCACGAAAAACTCAGGGAGCATGTCACTTATCCAGCAACATTAGTACATTATCTGGGGAATGGGGAATGGGGAATCGGTAATAGGGGGAGCATGTCACAATACCCGAATATTTGGGGAGCAGGTCAATTTTGTAAGAACACTTGAACTACAAACCCTTGAACTACAGTGTTTTCGGGGCTTCAGTAGCAGTCATGAGTTATTTTCGTACATTTGTTCTACAAATTTGACATACTCCCAAAACTCATAGAAAAACTCATAAAACTCATAGAAAAACTCATAGAAAAACTCATATCTCACGAAAAACTCAGGGAGCATGTCACTTATGCAGACCCTTGAACTACAGTGTTTTCGGGGCTTCAGTAGCAGTCATGACTTATTTTAGTACATTTGTTCTACGAATTTGACCTGCTCCTCAGCAATATTCTTTTAGCCTTCTCGGTTTAAATACATACTTATTTTTATATGTCTGTATTTTTGGCTATTTTTTTATCTACGTTTACCCTGAGCATATTATGAGTTCGTTTTTCTTGCGCTTACCCTGGTAAGTTGGTCTGTTGAGCAGTTCCATCCCGGAATTCAACCAATGGATGGGTGGTAGCAGCTTGTCTCATCTGAGTATTGGGTTCGATGGCAATCACTTGCACTCCCCGCCATCGCTAGTAGCCGAGAGGAAATTCCTGTTCCTGCACCAATATCCGCAGCTACCAGTTGCTCTGTGTGCTCAAGTCCTTCCAGAATCTTGTCGATAGCTGCAGCTGGGTAACTGGGTCGGTATTTGGCATAATCTGCCACCAACTCAGAAAATCGACTCTCTGGGTTCATCTGGTGTAATGGTGTTGTCTCAAGGTTCCTTTCGCCCATGATTAATACCAATCAGGATTTAGGCAATCACTCTTCTTGTAGAGTAGGGTACTAGTTGTGTTGCCAGATTAGCAATTTTGACAAATATTTAGATAACCCGTGACTTGAGATGATTTTAGGCTTCGATCCAGGACGAGATAAATGTGGTGTAGCAGTGATGGAAAAAGAGGGTCAGCTGCTAACCCATGAGGTAGTCGCTTCAGGAAATGCGATCGCAAAACTCCAGCAACTGTGTCAACAATTCCCCATTGAAACTATTGTCATGGGAGACCAAACTACTGCCAAGAGATGGAAACGGAAAATCAAGGAGGAATTACCAGCATCAGTACCTATTGTCCTGGTAGATGAGCGCTACAGTAGTTTAGAAGCTCGCCCACGCTACTGGCAAATGTATCCTCCCAGAGGGTTCCAACGGCTCATTCCCCAAGGAATGCGCCAACCTCCTCGACCCATTGATGATATTGTGGCAATTTTGTTAATCGAGCGCTATATAATCAAAGGCAAAAGCTAGAAGGGATATCGTCGTCTTCCCTTGGGCATGAGCTATTGACAGGATGCTCAAGCCTGTGATCAACTTACCCACATCCCTGACTTTCCTGACTTTCCTGACTTCCCTCTCTTATCCCTTCTGAGAATATAGCGTTTATCATAGTTATGAGGTACATAAGTTCCCTACTCCCGATTCCCTACTCCCGATTCCCGATTCACTACTCCCTACTCCCTAAAACCATGAACTTTGTACCTCACGGAATTGATAAATGCTATAGTTCGGCTCGAATCGTAAAAGCATAGTTTCCCCCTGGTTCGAGCTGGTAATCGCACTGTTCTAAAAATCGCCCCAGGGGTTCCTGAATCAAGGCACGTCCGAGAGAGGGGGTGACTAACAGCTGACTTACCCGAAAATGCCACTGAAACTGCCATTCATAGTCTGCGGCTTGAACTTCCCCTTCAATCTTGCCCTGTTGCCAGCAGTGCCGCGTAATTCTGACGTAGGCAGTGGTTTGAGGCAGACCCTTTGCACTCACAATGGTAAAAAATCCTAATCTGCTTTAAAGACATAGGTTAGCAGACCTGTTGGCAGATAAGTCAATAGCGATCAACCCAAATCTGATATCAGTGTGGTTGCTTGATGCCCAAGGCACCGAGGTGCTGACGGATGCTTTTTACAAAACCCTTCCAAAAGAAAACATCACTAATACTCAAGCCCTACAGCAAGCACAACTCTCGTGGCTATTGACTCCTGAATACAGTCACCCTTAGTACTGGTCAGCATTTATTCTTATAGGTAATGAATTTAGGTAATAGTTAGAATAGATATTGGTTGATATTAAATCCCTGCGATATGCACCACCAACTCCCGGTAGTGAGCCTGTCGCCGATGCTCCCAAATATAAATGCCTTGCCAGGTTCCTAGGAGCAATCTCCCCTGAGCAATAGGAATCTGTTCCGATGTTTTAGTCAGCGCAGTCCGGATATGAGCAGGCATATCATCGGGACCTTCGGCACTATGGCTATAGCTTTTGCCATCTTCTGGTACTAATTTAGCAAAAAAGTTCGATAAATCCATGAGCACATCAGGATCAGCATTTTCCTGAATTACCAAACTTGCGGAGGTATGACGCAGGAATATCGTACACAATCCAGTCTCCAGTCCTGATGTAGCAACCACGGATTGAACTTTCCCGGTAATGTTGGAGAACGATTTACCGGTAGTCCTAATTTTGAGTCGTTGTTGATAATGAGTCATAGAAGGGTTAGTTAATCGAGCCACTGCTACCCGAGCTGTTTTAGTTCCTCCGATGGTGTTTCCGAGGTTTCTGTGGCTACAGCTGTTGGTGGATTGTCAACAGACTTATCCACCACAGGTGTTTCCGAGGTTTCTGTGGCTACAGCTGTTGGTGGATTGTCAACAGACTTATCCACCACAGGTGTTTCCGAGGTTTCTGTGGCTACAGCTGTTGGTGGATTGTCAACAGACTTATCCACCACAGGTGTTTCCGAGGTTTCTGTGGCTACAGCTGTTGGTGGATTGTCAGCAGACTTATCCACCACAGCAGCAGTTTCTGATGACTCTAGAGTATCTTCTGATAACGACTCAGGGACAGTTGCCAATTCTGCCAATTCTTCTGTATACAACTTATCCAGTTGAGCAGCAGTTTCTGATAACTCTGGCTTTTCTGCTGATTCTGGCTCAGTTGCAGATTGATTGTCACTCGACTCATCTGCCTGCTCGGAATTTTCCGATGCCTCTGGATTCTCCGGTTCCCCTTCACGCCAAGGGGAATCATAGTGATTCCAGGGCAGAATTGGCTCGTTGGGCAGGTTACGGGTCAAGACAGTGATGTTCTCTGGGTCTGGTTCCGGTAAACTCAAGGGTTCTCCAGAGGGTTTGTTATTAACCTGTTTAGAATTCATAGTCTGAGCGAAAGCCAACAATACATCACATCAGTTTAAGCGCAGGAATGCAAAACTCTGCTATGACATTCAACGTAATAATCAAGGCAACCCCCCAAGTTACATAAGCAGAATACTTCAACGATAGAGAAAAATCTTCTAATCGCTGCCTGTTTGCATTATAAGCCTCTACCAGATTAACCAGCATCTGTAGTTGGTATTGTTCTGGTGAGAGTACCAGGTAGCGTTCTAGGAATTTTTTATCTCCCAAGTTGGGACTGACTGCTATCTGACGCGGGAGAAAAGCACGGATTAGTAGGGTAAAATTAAGCATAAATCCCAGTATCTCAGCAATACCAAAGGGGCTGCGGAAAAATACTAGCCCAGAGATGGTTAAACTCGTTAATAAGGCTCCGTTAGTGACAAACAAGATATTGAGTTTTGTGGTCAAGGTTTGACTGCGCTCCCTTTGTTGATCGAGCACCATACGAACGTCTCGTGCTGCCAACTCCAGGCTTGGGAAAGACGTCTGCTCTTGAGTGATAGAGGTTTCTGGTGTGTCGATGGACTTTGGGATAGAATTGTGGCTATTCTGGATCTGTTCTATAAGCGAATCTACGGTAGATATCATGGCAGGGGCTATTTAGGCTATTTAGTGTAAGTCTGGAGGTAGTTAACAATATCTTTAGCAATCTTGTCTGTTCCATCCTTTACCAAGCTTTGAGATTTTCTGGGAGGCTTGGGAGTATGATGGAGAAATTCCCACTTGCCGTGGAAAAATTCTGTCGGTGTTAAAATCTGATGGTGACCGTAGTCTTGCACCCCTTCTATTAGGATAGCGGCTTCAGGAAATCCAGAGCGGGTAACTGAAGCAATTGGGATATCCAGGCGTAACGCTTCGGCAAAAGTACTGTATCCCGGTTTGGAAATCACTCGCGAGCACAAGGGCATGAAATCCACTGGTCGATAGTCGTGATCCTTGATTTTAAGTAAATTGGGTAAATCTGGTGCTTGAGAGTCAAATGTGATAAACTGCCAGTCAGGGAATCTAGATAGATTGTGGTAAGGAATTTGTTCCAACCCTAATCCCCCAAAGGTGAGTAAAGCAGTTTTAAACTCTGGAGACTTCAGATCAAAATTCTTCCTTAATTGGTCTGCACTGTAGCCTGGGGAGCCGCCTGTTAACCCCACATCGGTGATATGGGTGAAGGCGCTCATGGGTTCATGTAAAGGAAGGCGAAATAAGCGATCGCATTTTCGATAATACTCACTGATCCAATCGGCAATCTCGGCAAATTCTCCTCCCCAGTCTCGATAGATGAAGTCCCAGCCAAAGTTACTCATCATCCAACAGGGAATGTCAGCCGCTTGAGCAATACCTACAGCTAAGGGGGGAATATCGGCTAAGATCAGCCCGACTCGATTGTTACGAATAAAGTCAACCTCACTAGCAATAATTGATCTAGCACTGAAGCGAATTTGCTGTAGTTTGGTTAATGTTACCTCTTTATCCATTGTTAAGCTGTCGGTTTGAATAACACCAACATCAAAAGCCCGTGGGCGATGAATAAAATCCCCCGGAATGTAGGATTCTAATAACCAGCGTGGTATTGTTGTTACTAGAATCAGTAAGATATCCGGACACAGTCGTTGAATAGCCGCAGCTACGGAGGCAGTACGTACAGCATGACCAAAACCGTGGCTAGTGATAGCGATGTATAAAACTGGTCTAGACATTCTAGGAGCTCAGGTATTGAGTTAATTGAAGGCTTTCATGCAGGCTAACAAAAATAAACCACAAGTGGCTAACTTTGGCAGTTACTACCTTGATTATAATTTCCACACTTTAAAATCGAATTCATAAAAAATTTAAAGTTTTTTTTTAAAGGAGTTGAAAACGTGCTGGAATATATCACTTTACCGAACAATGTTCTGCCACCTGTAGCCCCTTATTCCCACGCTGTTCGGGCAGGAGATTTTCTATTTGTGACGGGACAGCTAGCTGAGGACCCTGTCACTGGAAAAGTAATAATTGGGTCAATTGAGGAGGTGCGACCCCGTAATTTAATTCGCCATAGGAAAGCGCACCTTACAGACTAAACAGGTAATGGAAAACTTGAAGCTGGTTTTAGACCATGCTGGCACTAGCTTCG
>NZ_JAAHIE010000325.1:0-8591 GCF_010671945.1 Moorena sp. SIO4E2 | reverse complement strand
ATATTAAGCACCCTAAATTCTGGATAGCTAGCAATGGTGGCGAAAACTGTGGCTACAAGTATCGAGCGCTGTTTGACGAGATTGACCTACCTCTCGATTGGCCCGTTGAAGTTAATCACCATGAAGCCATGGCTTACTGTCGATGGAAGGGTAAAGGGATTCGTTTGATGAGTGAAGCGGAATGGAATCTTGCTACTGCTGGCGGACGTGAAAGTAGCACAAATTTCCAGCAAGACCCCTTTGCGATCGAGGATTACAATCTAAATCTCAAGTTTGGCTCACCTAGCCCAGTGGGTATGTTAGAAACCGCTAAAAGTCCTGCTGGACTCTATGACTTGCGGGGGAATGTATGGGAGTGGCTGAGTGATGACTTCAAGCCGCTACCAGGATTCAAGGCCCATCGGCTCTATGAAGATTATTCTGCTCCGTTTTTTGATACCCAACATAACATGATGCTTGGTGGTGCTTGGGTGACTACTGGAACAGAAGCATCGACATTCTATCGTAACTGGTTCCGTCCCTACTTCTACCAACATGCTGGGTTTAGAATTGCTGCTTCATAGCTTTTTGTTGTAAAAAAAGGTGTAAGCATATGCGCTACTTGAGATGCTACTTGAGGTGCTATCAGCTATCAACACCGGAGCTGTGGGGCTTCTTTTAACATTGAGTTAAATAACACAAGACTAACAAACTATGGACTATCGCCACATCATCACCATCGAGCCTGGTAAACGCAGTGGTAAACCCTGCATAAGAGGCATGCGCATTACCGTCTACGACATTTTAGAATATCTGGCCGGGGGAATGACAGAAGCAGAAATTATAGAAGATTTTTCTGAACTAACCTCCGAAGACATCAAAGCCTGTCTTGCTTTTGCCGCAGAGCTTGAGAAAAAGTTATTCGTGGTATCTTTGTGAAACTTCTTTTGTACGAAAATATTTCAGATCGAATTATTGGGAATATGCCAAAAAACATTATTTTATAAAAACCTAAAAACGGCTCTCCCAACAGACCCTTAGCAACCACGAGTATAGCGCAGCAATTCTCCCCTAAAAGTTATCACCTTCAGTCAGGATTCTGGTCATGGCTTTGATCACTGATACGGGAACGCTTCCCTCGAACATACCAACGATACCAATGCTTAGAACTGCGAATGGCTAGCCACAGTAGCAGTAAAGCGATTAATCCTCCTTGTTCTGGAGCATCAAAAGCTAAGATTATCAAAACTACGCACAGAAAATCCTGAAGAAACACTACCCACAGAGGTAAGCCACGCAAACGGTAGAACCATCCCACTTGAACTAACTGGAGTACAAAGGCTAATAAACCGCCGACAATACCGACTACCCAGACATATCCCGTTAGTTCTTCGGCAAACTGAGTCACAGCAATACCAAGAATTGCTCCCACTAGAGGACTTAACACTAGCTGAACTATTTGCAAGACTCGCTGTCCTAATAGCTTTTTGGAGGCAAATAGTTCCACCAATGACCAGGTTGTCAAGATAGTCAGCAAGACTGGGGGATGAATCTGTGACAGTAACGGTACCTTCGACCACAGTTGGTCACTGTGGAGCAAACCAATTACCAACAGAGGCAGGGCAATTCTCATTCCTGCCGCAGCGGAAGCTGAGAGGGCGGCGAGGAGTGCAATCATGAGTGTAGTTACTTTGGCAAGAGGTTTAGTATAAACCAGTAAAGCTTAGCATAATGTAACAAAATATACAGTTTTTTTGTGATTAAATTAAATATAGGACTTACGAAGTTGAGTTGGTTTTGCCCCCCTAACCCCCCAAAATTGGGGGGGAATGATGTCAAAGTCCCCCATAATTGGGGGACCAACGGGGGCTTTGCGTAAGTCCTGAAATAACCAGGACTGGGTAAATGGTAAATATTGTTAGCTGGAGAAATAAGGCCATGTCTGAGTCATTATTTGCTGATGCCAGTAAACGATTGCAGAAATCATTGAAATATGTGTCAATTTCCGAGGATGCGATCGCACGCTTAAAATATCCCAAATCTAGTTTGAGCGTTTCTATCCCAGTCCGTATGGATGATGGCTCGTTACAGATGTTTCAGGGCTATCGGGTTCGCTATGACACCACCAGGGGACCAGCAAAAGGGGGAGTGCGGTATCATCCCAATGTTTGTTTAGATGAAGTCCAATCCTTAGCCTTTTGGATGACCTTTAAATGTGCCACCTTAAATTTGCCCTTCGGGGGTGGCAAAGGGGGAATTACTCTAAATCCTAAAGCCTTATCAAAGCTGGAGTTGGAACGGTTAAGTCGTGGTTACATCGATGCGATCGCAGATTTCATTGGGCCTGATATTGATATTCTCGCTCCCGACGTTTACACCAATTCCATGATTATGGGTTGGATGATGGATCAATACAGCGTCATTCGCCGTCAAATCAGTCCAGGGGTCGTCACAGGTAAACCCTTGGCACTGGGAGGAAGTGTTGGTCGCGATACCGCTACTGCTACTGGCGCGTTTTTTGTGATTGAATCCATTTTGCCCAAATTTGACCAGGTGCCTCAAAATACCACCGTAGCCGTGCAAGGATTTGGTAATGCTGGTGCTGTGATAGCGCAACTGTTAGCTAAAGCTGGTTATAAAGTTGTGGCTGTCAGTGATTCTCAAGGGGGTATTTATGCCAAAAAAGGGTTAGATATTCCCAGTATTCGCCAATACAAAACATCCAGTCAAGGCATTAAAGCTGTTTACTGTCGAGGTAGCGTTTGCAATATTGTTGAGCATGAAGTCATTACTAATCAAGACCTTTTAGCCTTAGATGTAGATGTCTTGATTCCCGCTGCCTTGGAAAATCAAATTACCGAAGAAAACGTTGATAATATCAAAGCAAACTATATCTTTGAAGTAGCGAATGGACCAGTAACCTCTACCGCTGACAATCGTTTGGAAGAAAAAGGCATCTATGTTTTTCCTGACATTTTGGTTAATGCTGGAGGTGTCACCGTTAGCTATTTTGAATGGTTACAAAACCGCAGTGGACACTATTGGAAGCTCGATGAAGTCCATCAGCGTCTGAAAGAGAAAATGGTGGAAGAAACCGAAACAATTTGGTCACTTTCTCAGGAACTAGCGGTTTCCATGCGCACAGCTGCTTATGTTCATGCTTTGAATCGCCTGGGAGACTCCCTGGATGCTAAAGGAACTAGGGATTATTATTGTAAAACTTGACATATTACAGTTCTTAATTGGGTGAGGTACTTTGTAAGTATTCAGCTATCAGCTATCAGCCGTCAGCTCTACCAGTTTGACCCGGTGGGTGGAACTGGCATCTTGGTGGAACGGGCATCTTGCCCGTTTCATTCCCGGACGGGCTGTCTCAACACTGGCTACTAATAAAATCAGGGTGAGCCGCTCCCTAACACACCCTAGGCCACTGACTCCTTGAAGAAAAAATATCCCGTGAAAACTCAGGTTATACCAGGGTTGGCTTCAAGGATCACCACTGGAGACTCCATCTGTAAAATTCGCTGCAACTTGAAGTCAGACTGAGCCAAAAGTCGGCGAAACTCTAGCTCAGTCCGTTCTTTACCTCCTAAAGATACCATCATTGATATGTCAAACCATTTGGCAGGGTGGAAATCGTTACCGGCAGGGATCAGCATTTCGAGAATGAGAAGCTTACCATGTGGGGGAATGGCTTTTCGGCAACAACTTAATAGTTCTGTTGCCTGCTCGTCGCTCCAGCTGTGCAGAATATGCTTCATTAGGTAAATATCATGACCAGCTGGGATCGATTCAAAAAAGCTACCTGCCACCAGATCGCATCGCTTGGTCACACCTTTTTCTGCTAGAAACGGCAGCGCTCCTTCAATAACCGAGGGAAGATCAAAAAGTACCCCCCGTAACTTGGGATTAGCTTGGAGAATTGATGCGAGCAAAAGACCATGACCTCCCCCTACATCCACAACTGAGCCGAAATCCTTAAAGTTATACACCTGAGGAAATTCTGCGGCAACAGAGACAGACAATGAGGTCATTGAGTGGTTAAAATGTTCAGCAGTTGTTGGATGGGTATTAAGATATTCAAACAGCTCTAATCCGTTAGCTTGTTTAAAGGAAGCTTTGCCTGTTTTTAGCACATCCATCAGGTGCATCCATGCTCGCCAATTACCATCATGAGGAACATACAGGGCAAGATCGTGCAGTGAACCGGGAAAGTCAGAGCGCAGGCAGTCAGATAGAGGAGTATTGGTAAACTCTCCTGTTACAATTTCCCTGAATACCCCAAGCATAGCCAGACCTCGCAGCAGGCGGTATAGTGATGAGACATCGGTTCCCGTGGCTTCTGCCAATTCTTTAACATGCTTAGGTTGTTGAGCAACTAGATCAGCAATTCCCAGTTCTGCTACAGCCTGTATGGACTTAGCAACTATTCCTCCATAAAGCATTTGCTTCATGACTACCATTGGCATGAGTTCTTCTGTCATTTATCAAGAACACTTACTAGGTGAACCAATAGAAATAACCACAAATACCAACATACTTGGGTACTTGTGGAAAAATGTTTAAATCAGGTTGATGTTACTTAAAAGAAGGAATGCCTTCCGGAAATAGGATAGAAATACGTTTTTCTCTGGTCTGGGCTTCCTCAATACAAAGTTGCTCAATCTGTTTAACAACCTCTTCTTCCACCCCAAGACGTTTTGCCATTTTGTAAACTGCTGCCCGTTCCTCTTCATGATATTCTCGGTCAGCAGAACAAGCCTGAATAGCAGTATAAATAATTATACGACGACTATGTTTGTTGGCAATAGGCGAATCAGCTAGAACGTCAAGGAGATCTTCATCAGCTGGGTAAGTTTTTGCCAATTCGTAGCCGGTTTTTCCAAATACAGCAGCACGACCAGCAACCCAGTTTCTTTCTTCTGGTTCTATAATTCCGTCTGCTTTTGCACAAATTAGAACAGCTTTGACAAAAGCTTCATAGTCTTGATCGGGTGGAGGAGTTTCCACCCCATAAAAATGATTGAGTAGCCAAACTTTACCATCCTGCTCTAAATTAGACATAATGTAATCTCGCTAATTTTATCTGACCAGAGTATATCATGAAGTATACATGCTGCGCTGAGATGTGGCGATGTGAGTTCTATATTAATATCAAGTTCGGATAATTACTGATAATTAGGCCTGTCAGGTCATCGGCCACCACTCAAAGCAAGTCAGCCCCCTAATCAAGTCTTGCTTACCCAGCAATTGCTGACAACGATAGACCAATAAATCCTCGTTTATCGTCGATAGTTTGGGGGGAATGATTCGTCCCAATCTCGTTAGTCAGCGGCCACAACCTTTCGGCTGTGCTCGTTGTAGATCATTGAGTTGGGTTGGCTTTCCCGGATTTGAGTGTCGTTGATCGCCCAAATCATTTGCTCCGTGTTGGTTATAACGTCGCTGTTGCTGAATCTATACTCGCGGATTCATTTGTGTTTGTGCTTACTCCCGACATCAGAAGTTAAATAAGCGCGTTGATCGCAGTAATCAGGTACAGTATTAGTTGAGGATGATTACCTTAAGATCATCTTAAATATTGCCTTTTGAATGGATGCCTTTTGCCTTCAAATGATAAGCTTTTTACAGAGCAGTATCAGAATTGCTATAGTATGTTCGATTGCATCGTGATTGGAGCAGGGCCAGCCGGTATAGTTACTACAAAAGAATTACTGGAGCAAGGAGTAGGCGAGGTAATCTGTTTAGAGCAAGCAGAGGATGTGGGAGGAGTTTATGCCAATGCCTACGACAGTTTAGTGCTGACTACCTCTTGCGCATTTAGTATGTTTTCGGACTTTTGGATAGGTGATGGCAATCAGCACAAATTCTGGACAAAGAACGAAGCAGTTGACTATTGGAAAAGCTATGCCAAACATTTTGGTGTTTTAGATAAAATTCGTTTCAATTATAAAGTGGTAGCAGTCACTCCTCAAGAAAATCAAGGGTGGGAAATTAAATTAGCCTCTGGAGAGATTTTGCACTCAAAACGGGTAGCATTGGCAATTGGTAACAACAGTATCTCAAATTATCCAGAGTGGAAAGACTTATTAACTGAAGTGGAGTTTTCCCATTCCAAGGAATATCGTAATGCCAATAACTTTGTGGGCAAAACCGTATTAGTGGTTGGGGGAGGTGAGTCAGCTTCAGACATAGCCCTAGAAATATCTCGTGTCGCCAACAAGTGCTGGGTCAGTCTTCGCAATTCAGCTGGGTGGATAATACCCAGAAAGAGGGGTTCCTTTGCTCTCGATAATGCTAGTCATCGCGGTGTATACGGTCTACCAAGGGACTATGGACATACTTTGACCCAATTGCTCTTTAAAAAGTGGTTGAGCCAAAATGATCCAACTTACGACATTGCAGTTAAACTCAATCAGAAGGTTAAAGCTAAAAAAGGGGTCTGGGGAAGCTATGGAACTAAAAATTTCTCTTTACCCAAGGCAATTGTCTATCACGGCTGTCAAGTGGTCGGCGAAATAGTAAAGGTAAAAGATGGTGGCTCGACATTGATCGCGGCTGATGGGGAAACCCTTGAAAACGTGGATGCGGTAGTATTTTGTACCGGCTACAAAAACTATGTGTCTTTCCTACCTGAGCACTTGAGAACAACTGACCCCCGGAGTCTTTACAAACATATCTTTCATGCCAAATATCGGGACAAAATCGCTTGGATTGGTTGGGCACGTCCGGCCATTGGCAGTCAGTTTCCTATTACGGAAATGCAAGCCAGATTTTTGGCCTTGATTTGCACTGGGGAACGAACTCTTCCGGCTTCTAAGGAAATGGAGAAGGTGACATCTATCGATAAAGCCAAATATTTAGAACAGTTTGAACATAATGCTGCTCGGATCCGAAGCTTGCTTGATTATCATATTTATATCGACGAGCTAGCTGATTTAATTGGGTGCAAACCGCCCTTGTGGAAATACTTTTTCTTACATCCTCGGCTCTGGCTTACTATCGTATATGGTCCGACCCAAGGTACCCAGTTTCGTTTGCGAGGACCAGGCCAAAAGAAAGCTTTGGCTCAAGAGCTAATTAGGAAGTTACCAGTGAGTCCATTCCATCGTGTCGTAGTTGTCAAAGCTGGTCTAAGAGGTCGTGTAATTTATGGGTTCAAGGCTGTAGTTAAGGGGTTGATGAATCCGCTCTATTTTGCTATGAATTTGGTGATAAACAAAGCTCAATCAAGTTAGGCTGTGGTCAACAATAGGTCACAAAAGTTGATAGATGTAGTTGGTAGATGTAGTTGGTAGATGTAGTTGGTAGATGTAGTTGGTAGATGCGATCGCATACAGCGCAGCAGAGCATATCGCCAACTTATACACACAACGATCAAACGTTAATTTTACCTCTGGTATAGAAAGGCAAATTCCCAAATACCAATCACAGCAAGATTTTGGGGCTTTGATTAAAATTTATTAACAAACCCTTGACAAATAGTCTTTTTTATGAATTTATCACCAAGGCTAGATTAGCTGTTTTGTAACCATTCAGCTATCAGCTGACGCTGTTTTTACCCTGACCATCAGCTGTTGCTGTAACCAACGGTGTATTAATTGTGTCCCACTAGTTATCCTACGGTAAACATAGTGTAAACTTGAATTTATTACTCCCTGGAGAAAATAATTATGTTAACTGAATTGCAGAAGCAGAAATTCCCAAGATTGTTTGAAATGTATGACGCCGACAATAACGGTTTCATTGAGCAAGCGGATTTTGAGCGCTTCCTAGAAAGCTACTCTCAGCTTCGCAGCTGGGAGCCAGGCTCACCCAACTACAATTCCTTTCAATCGAAGTTAATGTCTCGTTGGGATAGTATGCAAAAGTTTGCAGACACCAATCGTGACAATAGGATATCTTTAGAGGAATGGTTGGTATATATCGAGAATATCCTTAATGACCAAGACGCTTATGAAGCAGAAATAAAGGGCATCGCCGGTTTCGTCTTTAGCTTATTTGATACTAATGGGGATGAGCAACTGGATTTGGAGGAATACAGACAATGGTATCGAAGCGCCGGACGTGATGAAAATTTGGCTAACGAGGTATTCAAACGGCTTAATTTAAAGGATGATGACTCCATTTCTAAAGAAAAACATATCGAGCTGATCGATGAATTCTTCCGTAGTGAAGATCCCGAAGCACCTGGTAATTTTGTCTTTGGTCAAGGGTAGATAGAACGGTAAGCATATGCGCTACGCGCAGGCTACGCCAACAGCTATCAGCTGTCAGCCGTCAGCAAATCAACGGGAGGTAGTAAACAAGACGGTGCTGGTACGGCTGGTTGAAAACCCCTGCTCCTCTGATCCGACCCTGTGCAGTTAAAGCGCCTGCTAGCACCTCAAGTAGCACCATCTGTAGCGCATTAGCACCTCAAGTAGCGTGCGCGTAGCGCATTAGCTGATAGCTGACGGCTGAATGCTTACATAGAACCTTACAATAGACTTCGCGGCAGTTGTCGGGAACAGGGAACAGCGGATCACCGGAACAGTGGACAAGAATTGACGCAAAGCGATGCAGAGGTGCGACCCGTGGCGAATTTAATTCGACGACTGTAAGCGCACCTA
>NZ_JAAHIE010000324.1:0-8607 GCF_010671945.1 Moorena sp. SIO4E2 | reverse complement strand
TTCCTGAACTACTGCTGACTTTTTCAGCTGGTCACCCACCAGGAGGTATTGACTCAAACTATTACTCTGACTAATTTGTCAGTTTTACTGAGATCTAGTCTACCGTACTTTTAAAAGAGCCGCACCCTAATTGATTTTGGCACAGTGCGCCAAGTTACCGACACTTTTATGTTCAAACAATCTGCTGGGAATGTTACCAGTATGATTTCCCCTGGGTATACTCCCCTAGAACAAATCCATGGTCAAGCGGTACCCCAATCGGATTTCTACGCTCTAGGACGGACATTTGTTTATTTGCTGACAGGGCAAGAACCCTCAGATTTGTATGATGCTGGTAATGATATCTTGATGTGGCGACCCCATGCACCACACATTTCTTCAGAGTTAGGGGATTTTATTGATAGTTTGATGGTGCGAGTTTATCAACGTCCTAAAGATACTCAGGTTCTTTGGGAAAAGTTACAAGCAATCAACTCCGAACTTAATCCTCCACGGCCATCCCAGAAACCAGAAGATTCTACTGTTGTTAATAGACAACAATCAAGTCAAGCGGGGGGGTTGGGCAGTTTAGGAATAGCTGTAGTTGGATTTTTTAACCAATTCCAAAACTCCGAGCCCTCACCAGTCGAGGGAGTGACCCTAAAATCTTTTGAGTTTGATGTGGTAACTCTAGATAAATACGGTGAAATTAAAAAGCGCCGCCGTCACCAAGCCCAATATTTCACAGAAGACTTAGGCAATGGTGTAGGGCTAGATATGGTGTACATCCCTGGGGGAAGATTCCTCATGGGTTCACCAGAAACTGAGAAGGGACATAGCGACGATGAAAGTCCACAGCATTGGGTCAGAGTCTCTCCCTTCTTCATGGGAAAGTTTACGGTTACCCAGGCCCAGTGGCGGGCTGTAGCAACCTTATTCCAAGTCTCCCCTTCCCTAAACCCCCAGCCCTCTAAGTTCAAAGGCGATACTCTGCCAGTGGAAAAGGTATCTTGGTATGAGGCGATGAAATTTTGTGCTATTCTATCTAGGCTGACTGGACGAAACTATCGGCTTCCGAGTGAGGCGGAATGGGAATATGCCTGTCGGGCTGGTACCAGTACGCCATTCCACTTCGGTGAAACCATTACCACGGAAGTAGCCAATTACGATAGCAACGGTACATACAGCTCTGAGCCAGAAGGGGTATATCGAGAACAAACTACTCGTGTAGGTAGCTTTGGTGTAGCCAATTCCTTTGGTTTGTATGACATGCATGGGAATGTTTGGGAGTGGTGTGCTGACCATTGGTACCCAAACTACCTAAGCGCTCCGGTTGATGGTAGTGCTTGGCTAAATAGTATCAATGAGTATGATCATCATTCCCGGCTTCTGCGCGGTGGTTCCTGGGATATCATTCCTGGGATATGCCGCTCGGCTTGCCGCTTCAGCTATATCCCGGCAGACAATATCCAAGTCAACATTGGTTTTCGGGTAGTGTGTGATGTTATTACGGCTTGATGGGTTAACCATGGGTAATAGCCGTTGAGGGAGTATTGCTGGTCTCGTGTTGCTGCTATCAATGGGAGCAAGAACTTACGAATGCGATCGCATCAATAAACATCCTGCAAAACCCGATAACCAATATCCCGACGGTAATACATCCCTTCAAAGTGGATACAATCCATAGCGCTATAAGCAACTGATAAAGCTTGCGCTATTGTTTCACCAGTTCCGGTAACCCCCAAAACCCTACCACCACTGGTAACTAGCTCCTCCTGTTTCAGGGTAGTACCAGCACTGCAAACTATTGCTCCGTGTTGCTCAGCTTGTTCGATACCAGTAATTACCTTACCCTTTTCGTAAGCTCCCGGATACCCCTTCGAGGCAGCAATCACACAAGCAGCAGCCCCTTGTTTCCAAGTAATAGTTGGTAATTGCGCCAGTCGCTGTTGGGTACAAGCCAGAAGCACCTGATCTAGGGGAGTTTCTAGCAAGGGTAGGATAGCTTGAGTTTCTGGATCCCCAAAGCGACAATTAAATTCCAGAACCGTTGGGTTTCCTTCTGGAGTAATCATCAATCCTGCATAGAGAACCCCTCGATAATCAATTCCCCTGACCTTTAAAGCCTCAAGGGTAGGATTAAGAATTTCCTTTTCAATCCGTGTGCTTAGCTCTGGGGTAACAATCGGTGCAGGAGCATAAGCTCCCATCCCTCCGGTATTGGGACCGGTATCTCCTTCCCCAATTCGCTTATGGTCTTGAGCTGGTACTAAGGGACGAACCGTTAAGCCATCCGTAACAGCCAAAACCGAAACTTCTTGACCGGTGACACACTCTTCAATGACCACCGTCTCAAACCCATTCTGAAAGAGTGACTCCACAGCCGTTTCGGCCTCGTCTATCGTAGCCGCAACAGTTACTCCCTTACCCGCTGCTAAGCCATCCGCTTTGACCACAATTGGTGCTACCTGGGCTTTGACATAAGCCAATGCTGGCTCTGGTTCCGTAAACACAGCAAAACTTGGGGTAGGAACACCAGCCGACTGCATCAAATCCTTTGCCCAAGACTTACTCGACTCAATTTGCGCTCCCTCCTGGGTGGGACCAAACACAGGGATATCTTTACCTTGGAGATAGTCTGTAATACCTAAAGACAGTGGGAGTTCTGGACCTACCACCACTAGAGATATATGGTTAACCAGAGCAAACTCAGCAATTGCTTCAAAATCTTGAAGGTTTAATAAACGATTTTGGCAACCTGTTAGTGTAGCGGTGCCACCATTACCAGGAACACATATCACCTGCTCAATAGTTTGAGATTGCAGTAGTTTCCAGGCAAGGGCGTACTCCCTTCCCCCATTGCCGATTACCAAAATCTTCACTTTTTTTGTACACTCTGTGCTGAATACTCTATCTTATTCTATGAGATTAGCAAAATATTGAAGCCATTTTTACCGAAAAAAAATTACTCACAATTTAACTAGCTCGGCGGGAATTAACACGCTAAGCTGTGGCTATAGCGTGGGATGAAAGCCAGGTTGGGTGATTTTGAAGTTACCGTAAGGAGAGTGGAGCCTTAATCAAAAAGTTTTGACTCTTTTACTCAATGCCTGTCGCTCACAAAGGCTCCACTCTCCTAAGGTTTCGTCTCCGGGGTTCGATGCCCCATCACCCAACATCAGTCAGGTCTGTCCTGACTCTGAACGTATTCTTTGAGTTGTTCAACGGTAACGCCTCCACAACTAGCAATGAAGTAGCCGCCAGTCCAGAACACTTTTTTCGAGTAATACTTATTCACTTGATCGGGAAATTCTTTCCGTAGGTATCGACTGGAAACGGTCTTGAGATTATTGATTAGTTTGCTTAGCTGAGTCTGGGGATTGTATTGGATCAATAAATGAAGGTGATCCGCTTCACCATTGAACTCGACCAAACTACCTTCCCACTTAGACATCAGCTCTGAAAATATTGATTCTACGCGGGTTAGCATTACCCCTGTGAAGACTTTACGCCTGTATTTGGGGACTAACACCTTGAGGAGCTTTCAAGTTTGAAACGCTTCTAGCACGGTGGATATCATCTTTAGGCATGTTTTACACTAATTACTGTGCTGGTGCTAGAATAACACTAAGGCCTGCAGTAATGGTCGGATCGGCCCCTATGAAATCAACGCTTCAGTATCGAGCTTACCCAAACACTAAGCAAAAACTTGAGGCTAATTATTGGCTTCGAGTGTGTCGCTATTGGTATAACCGCCAGCTCGGAGATCGTTTCGATTGGTGGGAGAACAATAGAACCTACGTCAACGCTTGTCCGTTAGTTTGCGCGTTACCTGAGCTCAGAGATCAGCCGACTAGATACGGTCAACAGTCACAATTGCCTGGACTGAAAACAGATCTGATCAAGGTGTTTCATAGCGGTGAGCTGTTGGACTTCACAGGATTAGATTCAACCGTTTTGCAGGATGTCTGCAAACGGGCTGACGATGCTTTCAAGCGTTATATATCGGGTGATTCCAATGGCTTGCGTAGCGGTAAGCCACGGTTCAAGAACCAATCCAGCTACCGGACGATGGTGTTCGCAATGGTCAAACCAACGTGGATTCATCTTGTCCGCAAAAACTGGCTCTATATCAAGCTTCCCAAGCTGGGAATGGTGAAGGTTCGCATGCACCGACCAATGCCGGATGGTTCCGTTCTCAAACGTGTTAGCTTGACCAAAAAAGCCGATGGTTGGTATATCAATCTTACCGTAGAAGATCCTACGGTGCCTGAGTTGACGCCTGATCAGATTGTCCCCACTTGGGATAACTCAATCGGTCTTGACGCAGTGCTAGAGGGCGATGACTACATTGCCACATCCGAAAATACCAAATACAAATCGGCTAAACCGCTGCGTAAGTCTTTACCGAAACTCAAAGCCATCTCTGCTAAGAAATCATCGAAACGTTTTGGTTCTAAAGCCCGTCGCCAGCTAGCTAAGCGTGAATCTCGAATACATCAACGCATTGCTAGGCAGCGCAAGAATCACCGTTACAACCTGGCTCACAAGCTGGTGAAAACGGGCAAGAAATTTTTTTTCCCTGAGAAGCTAAATCTCAAGGGACTGACAAAACGAAATAAACCCAACAAAGCCGCTGATGGGACGTATTTGCCTAACGGCCAATCGGCTAAGTCTGGGCTGAACAAGTCTTGGTTAGACGCGGCGTTTGGTGAATTTCTAACCACACTGGACTACATAGCCTCAAAAGCTGGAGCAGTGGTTATCAAACAAAAACCGGCGTATTCCTCAATGATTCTGAGTTATCGGAACGAAGTTATATTTACGGATTGCTCAATCAGAAAGTATTACGATCCGGTTGAAAACGTTTTGGTTGACCGGGATGTGAATGCCGCAATCAACCTAAAACGACTTGGGCTGGGCGTTTTCCCAAGTATAAAACGGCGTAGTGGGAAGCTAGTCGTATCTGGCGATATGGACGATAGTACCACGAAGCAAATCGTGTCTATCTTACGGGACGGCACGGACACTCGATCGCTTCTCAGTCTTTGGCCGTAGGCCACGCCAAAGGCGAAAGGATCAAGAAGCCACCGCTATAGCGCGACTCTTAGCGGCGGGAGTGCGTCACGATAGTGTGCCAGACTAGATTTAATCTACATCGACATATAAACTAGTCTGCCCAAAGCTTAACCAATAGTTTGAAATCTTAAATTTATGGCTCTTAATATCGTTACGGGTGCTGCGGGTTTTGTCGGTTCTCACCTAGTAGAAACCCTTTTGAATCAAGGTGAGCGAGTGATTGGTATTGATCAATTTAACGATTACTACGATCCCAACCTCAAGCGCCGGAATATTGAAAATTTTAAAGAGCATCCCGCTTTTGAGTTAATCGAAAGTGATATTCAGACCTTGGATTGGGGATCGCTCCTAACTGATGTAGAGGTAGTTTATCATCAGGCAGCACAAGCTGGAGTTCGGGCTAGTTGGGGGGATGGTTTTCGGGATTATACCGAGCGCAATATTAACGCTACCCAAATCCTACTCGAAGCCGCCAAAGATGCCAAACATCTGACGCGATTAGTCTATGCTTCCAGCTCTTCAGTTTATGGTAATGCGGAAGCCCTACCGACATCTGAAACAATTCTTCCCCAACCGGTTTCCCCCTATGGGGTAACCAAGCTAGCAGCAGAACACCTATGTTTGCTGTATTACCATAATTTTGGTGTACCCGTTACTGCCTTACGCTATTTCACCGTATATGGACCGAGACAGCGCCCAGACATGGCATTTCACAAATTCCTAAAAGCCATTCTCACGGATGAAGCCATTAGCATATATGGTGACGGAAAGCAAACCCGAGACTTCACCTTTATCAAAGACATCATTGCCGCGAATCTGGCTGCAGGTAGCACACCAGCTGCTGTTGGGGAAGTCTTTAACATTGGTGGTGGTAGCCGAGTGGTGCTTGCGGATGTTCTCGACACCATTGAACAAATTGTTGGACATCCCATTAAGAAAAACTACATCGAAAAAGCGAAAGGAGACGCACGTCATACTGCAGCAGACATTACCAAGGCCAAAACCTTGCTAAATTATCAACCTCAGGTATCCCTATCCCAAGGCTTAGCCCAAGAATGGGAATGGATACAGACTCTTTACGCTCGTGTATAGAAGTGATCTAATCTTATATATCAATTCTCATGAATCAGATCCCCCCCTTATTAAGGGGGGTTAGGGGGTATCCCAAGTAAAAGAATAGTGTATATAGCAATTCTCTCTCCCATGAGGTACAAAGGGATCCCCCTAAATCCCCCTTAATAAGGGGTACTTTGACCTTTAGAACTTACCTCATATGAGGTACAAAGGGATCCCCCTAAATCCCCCTTAATAAGGGGTACTTTGAGGTTTAGAACGTACCTCATAAATGCAATAAACGCTACTATATCATAAGTGCGATAAACGCTATCTATTCTTCTTCAAGCTACAGAAATTCAGCTAAAGCTCAACCCCAGCTATTTGAAAGGCTTGTCTAATTGCACCAGCTAATTGCGATTGGTACTGTTGCATGTAAAATTCAGATGCTTGACGATAGGCGGACAACAGGGGACGAAAATTCTCAACCTGACCGTCTACAGTTCTGATATTAAGTAAAACCCAACCTAAGTTGTGGTAAGCCTCAGCATAGTCTGGTTTTAACTGCACGGCTTTTTCCAGATGGGAGCGTGCTTGTGCCCATTGTCCCACTTTTCCTAGTAAAGTGCCTAGACGGAATAAAGCAAAGGCATCAGATGGAAATTTCTGAATGTAGGCTTGATAGGTTTGGATAGCACCTTGATAATTCTGCAAGTGTTCCTGAGTGATTCCTTGATTTAGCGATACCCAGCTAGGAACGTCTGCTTTCTGGCTGGCTTGGTCAAAATTGGCCAGAGCCTCAGGCCACAACCCTTGCACAGCTTGCTTCCAACCTTTCAATCCCCAAGCAACTGCACTATCGGGGACTTGAGTGGTAAACTCTATAATCCTGCGCTCCACATCCCTAGACTGTCTAGTAACAACTGCCTTTTCCAAAGCAATGATTAAATAGGGATATATCCATTGCTGTTGATTGACATTAATCCAAGCTTGTAACCCTAGGGCAAAGGTACAGTTACTATCAATTTGTAGTGCCTTGGAAACAGCAGATTCTGCCTGTTGCCAATTGCCAAGCTTTCCCCATGCCCAAGCTAGATTAGCTTGTATCCAAACCTCTTGGGGAGCTAATTTGGCAGCTTGTTGCAACTGTTTTACCGCTGTTGACCAATTTGATTTACGACAATTTACCAGTCCTAAAACCCCATAGCTCCTGCCATCATTTGGTTGTAGTCGAATCGCTGTTTCTGCTGCTACCTCAGCTTGAGAGTCATTGAGATGCATCTGGACTAGGGCTAGTTCAACCGCAGCTTCACCATGGTTTGGCTGATTAGTTAGACATTTTTGATAAGCTTGAACCGCCTCTGCTAACTTTCCTTGCTTAAGTAATCCCCACGCTTTCCTTTGACTGGGAGAAACAAATTTACCTTTGAGGGCATCAATCAGTTCCTCGGCTGTCTGAAATCGCTCCTCTACCTTCATTCTCATTCCAGTTAAGATTACCTGCTCAATTTGGGGTGTAATCTGAGGAGCTAACTGTCGTGGTGGAATTAACGTTTCTGATCCAGCTCTTTCCGTAGCTTGAGCTGGTAATTGACCAGTGAGTAATTCATACATTGAAGCACATAGAGCATATATATCCGTAGCTGGCCAACGCTTACTCCGGTAACTGTATTGCTCAAGAGGAGCGTATCCTGGTGATAATGTTGCACTCATTTCACGGGTTTGACCGGCGATGAATTCTTTAGTAGCACCGAAATCAATCAATACGGCTCGATCTTGGTGATCAATTATAATATTATCTGGTTTAATATCTCTATGTAATAGTTGATTAGAGTGAACAACTGTTAGGGCTTCTGCTACTTGGATAAAATAGCCCTTGAGCTTCTCTTCCGAAAGAACACCTTCTTCTTGTAAGATTTTGTATAAGGATTTTCCAGAGATAAACTCCATGACTAAATAGGCAGTATTATTCTCCTCAAACCAATCATAAACCTGAGCAATATTAGGGTGGTAGCATTTTTGTAAGTAACTGGCTTCTAACTGAAATTTGTGGAGTTGTCGTTGTCGGTCAATCGGAGCAATAGAAGGGGGCCAAGTAATGGTTTTCCCCATCCTAGCTGCTTTTTCTGGCCAGAGTTCTTTGATGGCAACCTTGGCCGAGTTAGGTAGGTAAATTCCTTGGTAGGTAATGCCAAATCCCCCTTCTCCTAGGACTTTTTCGATCCGATAATGACTCTGCCTTAGGAGTGTGCCAGCAGGCAAATGGTAGGCTGATGAACTAACAGTCTCTTCAAACTCAAGAGCCGCACCACAACTAGTGCAGTAGTTGGTAGTGCCAGTATTAATATGACCGCATACTATACAGGTAATAAGCTGTTCGGCATTTAAATTGGTATAATAAAAATTAATAAATAACCCAATAATAGGAAATATGCCAGCAAAAAATTATCTGACACAAGAGCAAAAAACAATACTTCAAAAAGCCTTAAAAATAGA
>NZ_JAAHIE010000323.1:0-8612 GCF_010671945.1 Moorena sp. SIO4E2 | reverse complement strand
TTGATCTGACACCCCACACCCCACACCCCACACCCCACACCCCTCCCCTGATGACTCTAAATTTATTCAACGAATTTTACAAAGCCACTAACCCAAGCAAAACCCTTGATATCACCCAGAAAGAAGACCAGAAGCTATATATCGATTTTTCTCCTGTTCGAGAGGAATTTTCTTCTTTCCAAGGGAAAGCACTGATTGAGCAACTGAAAGCTCCAATTAATTTATTATCGGAAGATGAACCCACCTGTCAATTATTTACCGGACATATTGGTTGTGGTAAGTCTACGGAATTATCTCGACTCAAGGCTGAGTTGCTAGCAGAAAACTTTCATGTGGTTTACTTCCAGTCCGATCAGGAATTAGAAATGAACGATGTGGATGTGGGGGATATTTTATTAGCTATTGCTTACCAGGTCAGTCAAAGTTTGGAAGGTAGCCAGGTTAACTTACCCCTACAAGGGTTGAGAGCTTTGGTACAGGATATTACCAACTTGTTAGATTCGGAGGTAACTGGGGTTGAGCTTAAGGTTCCCACGGTTGGTGAGTTTGGTATCAAGGAAAAACAGGGAGAGTATGCCTTATCGGTAGGGATGGGCAAGATTATGACGACAGCCAAAAATAGCCCACCCTTGCGCCATCTGTTGCGAGAGTATATTGAACAGCGTACCAAAACGATTATTGATGTGATTAATACCGAGTTGATTGAGCCTGCGATCGCTCAACTCCAACAACAGGGAAAACGGGGACTAGTGGTAATCGTCGATAACCTTGACCGGGTGGAAATTGTTTCCAAATCTGGGGGAACACCACAACCAGAATATTTATTTGTAGAGCGGGGAGAACAGTTGCGCCAACTCAACTGTCATGTCATTTATACCATGCCCCTAGGGCTACGATTTTCTAAGGATTACCTCCGGCTTACCAATCGTTTTGGAGTTGAGCCGAAGGTGTTGCCAATGGTGCCAGTGACGCAACGGAATGGTAAAGAGTGTGAGGAAGGAATGGAAAGGCTCAGAGCGATGGTAATGGCTAGAGCTTTCCCTAAGCTAGCACCAGCGCAACGGTTGCAGGAGATTCCGGAAGTGTTTGATGCACCGGAAACCCTTGACAGACTCTGTTCTATTAGTGGTGGTCATGTCCGAGAGTTACAAACAATTATTCGGGAATGGATGACGCTGGAGGAGAAGTTACCTCTATCCCGGGCAGGGTTAGAGTATGTTATTCGTACTAGATGTAATAAAATCCGATTAGCGATTCAGCCAAAGGAGTGGGAATTATTGCGTCAGGTGCATAAAAGCCAAGAAGTCATTGGAGAGGACTATTATCGTTTACTGGTGCGTAGTCTATTTGTCTATGAATACTATGACGATCAAGGGTCTTGGTTTACAGTCAATCCGATTCTGGTAGAAACGGGTAAGTTGTAGGGGAGGGAATCGGGAATCGGGAATCGGGAATCGGGGGAAGAGTTTCGGAGGTGTGGGGAGGCTGGGAGGTGTGGGAAGTGTGGGGAGTCAGATGAGCAAGAATGCGCCTTGAGATGCACTTTGAGATTGGTTTTAGTAATTCTTCGTCCCTTGAATTTGGAAACACCATTGCACCCATTGCCATAACTCCATGACTAATCGTTACTCACAGGATCATCACCAACACCCTGATCATCAACAGCTATTGAACAAGCTGGCTTGGGTCATTGAAAAGGGAGCCAGTGTAAAGGAATTTACCTTAATCTTTGCCCATTGCAATTATACCCAGTGGCGAGACCACTTGATTCAAGATCTGGTAGAGGTTTGTTCGGTAGAGATTTTCCAGATTGGGCTAACTTCCGAGGTCACACAGCTCTACAGCACTATATACAGCAAGATTAAATCTCAATTGGGACAACAACCGCCCCAAGGAATTATGGTTTATGGCTTTGAGGTGGTCACAGACCTTGAGCAACTACTCAAATTAGCGAATCGAGTCCGGGAAGAGTTTCGCAAACAGTTCCATGTCCCGGTTTTATTTTGGGTAGATGATCGAGTCTATTCCCAATTCCTGCGCTCGGCCAGGGATTTGGAAAGTTGGGGAACCGGTTCAATCCTGGACTTTCAACTCTCTACCCCTGACGTAATTAAATTTATCCAACAGGTCATTGATCTTGGCTTTACTCAAGTCTTAGCCGCTGGAGCTGCTGGGGGTCTTACCCATGGACAGAATCTCAGTAACCAGCAGCTGGCTGACTTACGCCGGGCAAGGCAAGACTTGCAACATCGGCAGGTAAGATTAGCGCCAGACTTAGAAGCCAGTGTGGAATTTATCCTAGGTCGAGAAATTCCCAATGATCCCAACCAGTCCCAACAGCATTATCAACGAAGTTTAGACCTATGGGAAGATATTCTTGGAGCTTACCCCTCTCCCAACCCCGAACATCTAATCCGCTCCGGATGTGTTCTGTTCCATATGGGGCTATTGTACCGTACCTATGCTACTCAAGACCGGAATCAGGATCAGCAACATTACCTCAGGGCTAGAGATTATTTTGTGCGATCGCATTATTGCTTTGAGCAAGCTAAGCGTCCAGACTTAGTGGCTAAGTTTATCAATCCCTTAGGGGAAAGTCTACAAAGACTAGAGTAATCCCATGAGTTGGAACAGTTAGAAAAAAAAGCCAATGCCCTCCATCAGGAATATCCCAACCCGGTCTGGCTTGCCCATGATTACGGCATTGGTAGTGGTAAAGATGTAGTGATTTGCCTACGGTCTGGTCAAGGTTTCGGGTGCTAAAATCACTATTTATGTACCACTACCAATGAGGGAAACCACAACCATTGCTAATCTGACTCCCCACCCCCCCACCTCACAAGGCTAGGTTTTTAAACATTGGGGCGAGTACGTACTTTCATTGTGTAGCAATTTTTAAAAATATGTATCCAAATCTACAATAATTTCCGGGATAATTCTCTCCATCTGCTCATTTCACGCTTCTGAGGACTCCCGACTCCCGACTCCCGACCCAAATGTAAGAATCCTACCCATCTCAGACCCCCTCAGACCCGGTCACCCCACATCTTATGACTGTAAATTTCACCCAGTTTTATAAAGCCACTAACCCAAGCAAAACACTCGATCTCACCCAGGCAGAAGACCAGAAGTTTTATATCGATTTTTCTTCCGTCCGAGGGGGAGCACTGATTGAGCAACTGAAAGCTCAAATTACTCTATTCTCTGAAGATCAGCCCACCTGTCAATTATTTACTGGAAATATTGGTTGTGGGAAGTCTACAGAATTATATCGACTCCAGGCTGAGTTGCTAAAAGAAGACTTTCATGTGGTTTACTTGGAGTCGAGTCAGGACTTGGAAATGAATGATGTGGATGTGGGGGATATTTTATTAGTTATTGCTCGCCAGGTCAGTGAAAGTTTAGAAGCTAGCCAGGTTAACTTACCACTAAAAGGCTTTAAAGCTTTCCTACAGGAAATTACCACATTGTTGGGTTCCGAATTGTTGGGTTCCGATATAACTCCGATTGAGGTTAAGGTTCCCAAGGTTGGTGAGTTTGGTATCAAGGAAAAACAGGGAGAGTATTCGCTATCGGTAGGGATTGCTAAGATTACCACGAGAGCCAAAAATAGCCCAACCTTGCGTAATCGGTTGCGGGATTATATCGAACCTCGTACCAACACCATTATTAATGTGATTAATACCGAGTTGATTGAGCCTGCGATCGCTCGACTCCAATACCAGGGAAAACGGGGACTAGTGGTAATCGTAGATAACCTTGACCGGGTGGAAATTTTGCCGAAGCCTTGGGGAAGAACACAACCGGAATATTTATTTGTAGACCGGGGAGAACAGTTGCGCCAACTCAACTGTCATGTGATTTATACCATGCCCCTAGGGCTACGATTTTCTAATGATTACCTCCTGCTTACCAATCGTTTCGGGGTTGAGCCGAAGGTGTTGCCCATGGTTCCAGTTAAGCAACGGAATGGTAAAGAGTGTGAGGAAGGAATGGCAAAGCTCAGAGCGATGGTAATGGCTAGAGCTTTCCCTAAGCTAGCACCAGCGCAACGGTTGCAGGGGATTTCGGAAGTGTTTGATGCACCGGAAACCCTTGACAGACTCTGTTCTATCAGTGGTGGTCATCTGCGGCAGTTACTGTCAATGATTCGGGATTGGATTATGGTGGAGGGCAAGTTACCCCTATCCCGGGCAGGTTTAGACCAGGTTATTCGTAGTCGCTGTAATAGAATCAGATTAGCGATTGAGGAAGAGGACTGGGAATTATTGCGTCAGGTGCATCAGAGCCAAGAAGTACGTGGTGATTACGATTATCAGGCGCTGGTGCGTAGTCTATTTGTGTATGAGTACTATGACACTCAAGGGTCTTGGTTTACCGTCAATCCGATTCTGTTAGAAACGGGGAAGTTGTAGTGTAGGGAATCGGGAATCGGGAATCGGGAATCGGGGGAAGAGTTTCGGAGGTGCGGGAAGGGTGGAGAGGCTGAAAAGTCATACCTTGAATTTGGAAACACCTGAGCACCGATTGCTATAACTCCATGACTAATCGTCAGCCACAGGATTATCATCAACAGCTATTGAAGCAGCTGGCTTGGGCAATGGAAATGGGAGCCAGTGAACAGGAATTTTCCTTAATCTTTGCCCATTGTAATTATACCCAGTGGCGAGACCAGTTGATTCAACAGCTGGCAGAGGTTTGTTCGGTAGAGATTCTCCCGATTGAGCTAACTCCCGAGGTCACCCAGCTCCACAGGACTATATACACCTCGATTCAATCCCAACTGAGACAACAACAGCCCCAAGGGATTATGGTTTATGGCTTTGAGGTGGTCACAGACCTTGAGCAACTGCTCAGATTAGCCAATGGAGTCCGGGAAGAGTTTCGGAAACAGTTCCATGTCCCGGTTTTATTTTGGGTAGATGACCGAGTCTATACCCAATTCCTGCGCTCGGCTAGGGATTTGGCCAGTTGGGGAACCGGTTCACCCCTAGACTTTCAAATCTCTACCGCTAATGTAATCGAATTTATCCAACAGGTTACTGATCTTGGGTTTACTCAAGTCTTAGCCGGTGGAGCTGCTGACTTTCTTAACCATAAACATAATCTCAGTAACCAGCAGCTGGCTGACTTACGCTGGGCTTGGCAAGACTTGCAACATCGGCATGTAGAATTAGCCCTAGACTTAGAAGCCAGTCTGGAATTTATCTTAGGTCGAGGAATTTCCCATGGTCTCAAGCAGTCCGAGAAGGATTATCAACAAAGTTTAAAGCTATGGGAAGATTTAGTGCTATCTTCGCGCTTTTCTCGCTCTCGGGTAACCGAACATTTAATCCGATACGGATGTGTTCTGTTCTATATGGGGCAATTGTACCGTACCTATGCCGATCAAGACCGGAATCAGGATGAGCAACATTGCCTACAGGCTAAGGACTATTTTTTGCGATCGCATTACTGCTTTGAGCAAGCCCAGCGTCCCGACTTAGTAGCTAAGTTTATCAATCCCTTGGGGGAAATTCTACAAAGACTAGGGCGATGGGATGAGTTGGAGCAGTTAGGGGAAAAAGCCTTAACCCTCCATAAAAAATATCCCAACCCGGTCTGGCTTGCCCATGATTACGGCATTCTAGCGGCAGAAGTCGCCATCGCTCGCTCCCAATGGCCTCGGGTCAAGGAGTTGGCAACTCAAGCACTGGACATCCTTACCAAGGCCAAGAATTCTGTTCAACTTCCTGGTGACCTGAGCCGGGAGCAGTTGGACTGGGCATGGGGACTTCATCAAGGTTGGTATCTGTTATCCTTAGCCAGAGCCTACAAGCATCTCGGTCAACCCCAGAAAGGGATTGCCCATCTTGAGCTTGCCAAAGACCAAACCCTACCTAACTTTAATCCCGATTTATATATTCAAATTCTGGCAGAATTGCGACAGCTCTACTTTGACCAAGGGAAGTATCAAAAAGCCTTCTCAGTTAAGGCATACCAGCAATCAATCGAGTATCAGTTCAGGTTTCGGGCATTTGTGGGCGTTGGTCGATTGTCCCTCAACCAACGAATCAGGGATACTCAGGCAACGGCAGAGGAAAAGCAGCGAATTGTGGCTGATCAAATTGCTGCCTCTGGTCGAGAGCAAGCGATTAATGACTTAGTTGAGCGTATTGGTCGCGCAGACCGCAAACTAACGGTACTTTTTGGCTCCTCGGGCGTGGGTAAAAGTTTTCTACTTCAGTCTGGTTTAATTCCTAGATTACACCAAGAGATTATTGGCGCTCGGGATGTGGAGCCGGTGTTGCTGACAGTTTATCCCCAGTGGGAACATAGGTTGGCTGAAACGATAATTGGAAAAAAGCAGGGGGGAGAGGGAAAAAAAAATCTGGGCAAAATTATCGACCATCTGGTAAAAAATGATTACAACAATCGACTGACTGTTCTAATTTTCGACCAGTTTGAAGAATTTTTATTTGAGTATCCTCAGCCACAGCAACGGCGAGTTTTTTATCAATTCTTAAAAGACTGTCTAAAACTTCTTGGAGTGAATGTGATTCTGGCCTTGCGAGAAGATTATATCTATTATTTATTAGAGTGTAATAACCGCTTGATTAGTTTAGATGTCGTCAATAATAATATTCTCAGCAAAGAGGTCCTGTATTACTTAGGTAATTTTACTCAATTCCAGGCCAAAGCGGTGATTGAACAGTTAACGGAGCAGGCTAAGTTTTCCTTAGAACCAGAGTTGATTGAGAAATTGGTCAAAGATTTAGCAGCAGAAACAGGAGAAGTTCGTCCGATTGAATTGCAGGTGGTGGGAGCGCAATTAGAAACCGAGGGAATTGTCACCTTGGAGCAGTATCAGCAACGGGGCGATAAGGCCAAACTAGTAGAGCGTTATCTGGACGCTGTGGTTACTGATTGTGGACCAAAACACCGAGAAACTACCTGGAAATTGTTGTTTATATTGACTGATGAGAAGCAGCTTCGACCCTTAAGAACCAAGAGTGAATTAGCTACTGGGTTAACCTTAACCACAAAGCAGCTCAGGATGATTTTGGATATTTTAGTGGGCTCGGGTTTAGTGTTTCAGATTCAAGCAGTAACAGAAGAGTTATATCAGTTGGTTCATGATTATTTAGTATCTCCAATTCGTCATATATATGAGAGTGAAAGAGAAAAAAAATTGGCAAATTTTGAGGAAGAAAAGCGAATTTTGGAGCAAAGGAAGCAAGAAGGAGCCAAACTAGAACGAGCAGGACTTACACATCTTATTGAATTGTATAGGCCGTTTAATAAAACTAGCCTGTTTGATGCCTTAGTAGCAGCTATGGAGACCGGGAAAGCCTTGAAAGCAATGGTCACGAAAAATACTCCGTTGAAAGACTATCCTGCTGCTAGTCCAATACTTGCTTTACAACGGATTCTTGACCAGATTCAGGAGCCTAGACTTGTGAAGCATCAGGGTAGGGTTAAGCAGGTGGCATTTAGGCGGGATGGTCAGCATCTGGCTAGCGCTGGAGGTGACGGAATCGTCAGATTGTGGGATCTCAACACTGGGCAAGTCCAACAAGAATTTAAGGGGCATTGGGGTTGGGTTTGGCCGATGGCATTCAGCCGGGATGGTCAGCATCTGGCTATTGCTGGAGGTAACGGAATCGTCAGATTGTGGGATCTCAACACTGGGCAAGTCCAAAAATTGTTGAAGGAGCCTCGGGGTTGGGTTTGGCAGTTGCAATTCAGCCGGGATGGTCAGCTGCTGGCTAGCGTTGGACTTGACGGAATCGTGAGGTTGTGGGATCTCAACACTGGGCAAGTCCAACAAGAATTGAAGGGGCATCCGGGTTGGGTTTGGCAGATGGCATTGAGCTGGGATGGTCAGCTGCTGGCTAGCGCTGGACTTGACGGAATCATGAGGGTTTGGAATATCAAAACTAGGCAAGTCCAGGAATTGAAGGGGCATCAGGGTAGAGTTTACCAGGTGGAATTTAGCTGGGATAGTCAGCTGCTAGCTAGTGCTGGAGTTAACGGAATCGTGAGATTGTGGGATGTCAACACTGGGCAAGTCCAAGCATTTACAGAGCATCACAGTAAAGTTGACCAGGTGGAATTTAGCCCTGATGGTCAATTGCTCGCTAGCGCTGGACGTGACCGTACCGTGCGCCTGTGGGATTTAGCGGGTCGGCAAATTGCCCAATTCGAGGGGACTCGCCTGGTTTTCCACCCAGATGGGACGCAACTGGCTACCATAGACGGTTATACCATCAAGCTGTGGCGGGTGGACACCCTGGATGGACTCTTAGCTAGGGGTTGTGCTTACTTACGTAGTAATTCCAGAAATAGTTATGTCAATCCGGAACTGAAGGCGTTTTGTGATGGCTTGCTGGAAGAATGAAGAATGAAGAATGGAGAATGAAGAATGGAGAATGAAGAATGAAGAACGGAGAATGTATAATTCTCAATTCTCAATTCTCAATTCTCAATTGATTCAATCTCTTCTCGAGAAAGTTGGGTGATTTTCATAATAGTCTCCACATCTAAACCTTGTTCCCGGCAGGAACGGGCGATCGCTATTTTTTCTTGTTTTATCCCTTTTTCAATACCTCGAATTTCTGCCTGTTCCACTT
>NZ_JAAHIE010000322.1:0-8618 GCF_010671945.1 Moorena sp. SIO4E2 | reverse complement strand
GTTTCTAAGACGCAAAGCTTGAATTTTTCAGTATCCGTGGCAATTAAACGATGTCGCGATCAGCAGCAAATTCTAGGCAAGCTTTAATGTCTGTTTCGGTCAATTCTGGAAAGTCATCGACAATTTCGGCGTGAGACATACCAGCTGCTAGCCAGCCTAAAACGTCATCAACTGTTATGCGCATCTGTCGAATACAAGGTTTACCACCTCGCTTATCCGCTTCGGTGGTAATAATATTGCGATCGCTCATTGGAGTTTTAGGGAGTAGGGAGTAGGGAGTAGGGAGTAGGGAGTAGGGAGTAGGGAAGAGTAGAAAAGAGAGCCAAAGATTTTTTAGTACTATAAATCACATTTTGTTTTATGATAGCTTGGTAGAATATCTTGTGATCAGGGTTGGCGAATTTATTTCATCATTACTTAGCTTAAGCCTTAGTCAATATTTCCATCAGTAACGATTGCTGAACTAGTAATATAGTCTTATTTGACTTGATTTTAATTAAAACTAAAAATCCGTCATGATCGAGAAATTAATAATTGTTATCCCAATTATTAGCTTTTACCATGATACCAATCAATTTGATATTCTCAACTTCAAACCAATTCTAATTTTTGTATAAACTTGTTAATCTGACATTTATACAGCTCAGATACAAGCTTGAGAAAGGCAAACAGCAGTCAGTAGCTTCTACCTGAGCAGCTCGTGAATTAATTAGTATGTCGCCAACCAAGATCTTGCTGAAAGTAGTGCTTGGGTTGGTAAGCTTTGATGCAATCAGTGGTCAAGGTGCCCTATTGGGTATTAAACTTTTCGTTTGATGTGACCAATATTGGGTTATAGTACTTGACCAAAAATTTTGGGTTTAAAGCCCCGTTATTATAGGACGGCTTTTAAGTAAAGTGTGATAGAATAAACATGTAGCCTAGTACAGGCAGGATTCGTCGGTACTGCCAATTTAAAACAACGACGTAAAGCGATACTAGTACACGAGGAGCGCGCATACCTCGCCAAAACGCATGGATATTAACAGATACCGAAACCCCAGTAAAATAAAATTTTAAAACTAAACGTACCGTGGGGCACACGGGAACGGGGGAGACCCAACGCTTAGGGAGATAAGCCCACGCTCGTTTAGTTAAATTAGGCTCGATATGCGCGTTTTTAAACGGGTATTTGGCTTAAGTACTGCCTTTGCTGGATAACTAATTTTAGCGATGCAGCGCGGTCTTGGGGGTTTCCCCCATGAGCGACTGCATCAAGACAAGGCGTGTCGTAGAACTAAGAATCCCCGCTCATAAGCTGGCGGGGAGTGTCAAGAACCTTAAGTAGTTTTCCCGAGAGGTTGGCTAGCGAACAAACAATGATGATGAGAAGTTATCGGTCTATTCTGACTGTGATTCTGGCAATGGTGATGACCTTTTTGGTCAGCTGTGGTAGCCCAAGTGCCACCACCGCTCCTACCTACACCCCTGAAAAAATTGCCCAAATCCAGACAAGTGCTACTAGAGTGCTTGAGCTTCGCGAGAAAATGCCAGTTCTCGAAGCCAACATTCAAGACGAAAACTGGGTAGATATTAGTTCATTTATCCATGGTCCGTTAGGAGATCTAGGGCGCAGCAGTAACTATCTGACTGGTCAACTTCTTCCCAAAGACCAGAAAGCAGCCAAGCAAGCGGCTGAAGTATTGTTGAAATCTTTGGTGAAAATTGATGAAGCTTCTGTAGAGCGCAACTCCCAGCTAGCACTCAAAAACTACGAAGCAGCGCTGAAAAACTTTGATGACTTTTTGGAACTAATTCCCACTAGTTAAAAAGTTATCGATAAAATTGTGAGTAAAGTCGCTATTATTGGATGCGGTATCGTTGGAGCAGCGATCGCATATGAACTTAGTCGGGTAAATGGGCTAAGTATCACTGTGCTCGACCAGCATCTGCCAGCACAAGGCTCTACTGGTGCTGCTTTAGGGGTACTGATGGGTGCCATTAGTAAAAAAGTCAAGGGTAGGGCGTGGCAGCTGCGACAAGTCAGTATCCAGCGCTATCAGACCCTGATTCCTGAATTAGAGGCACTCACGGGATACCAGATTCCAGTCAATCGCAACGGTATCTTGAAGCTGTGTTTGCCTGGAGAGGACTTGGCCTCTTGGGAAAAACTAGTACAAACTCGCCTCACCCAAGGTTGGCAATTAGAAATTTGGGATGTTCCCCAAGTTAAGCACCGTTGCCCTCAGCTGAGTCAAGATAAATTTATTGCTGGAATCTATTCTCCCCAAGACCTACAAATTGATCCAACTGCCCTAACCCAAGTATTAGTGGCTGGTGCTGAGGCCAATGGGGTTAGGTTTAATTTTGGAATCACAGTTAAAGGCTTTGAATCCATAGGTTCCGATCTCAACAATTCTCTCAATTGCTCCCAAATCTCTACTGATTCTGGAACCCTAGAGATAGATTGGCTAGTAGTGGCTGCTGGGTTGGGTTCATCTGGGCTGATTAAGATGCTCCAACCACAAGACTTGCAAGTTAGTCGAGATCTGCCTCTGACTCTCAAACCAGTACTGGGACAAGGAGTAAAATTGCGGCTGCCACAGCCCATGGGATATGAAGATTTTCAGCCAGTGATTACTCGTGATGATGTTCATATTTTGCCAGTAGGTAAGCAAGACTACTGGGTGGGCGCAACAGTTGAGTTTCCCGATGATGCAGGTAATGTAGAAGCACAACCAGCCTTACTGGAGGTGGTCAGACAGAATGCGATCGCATTTTGCCCTGCTCTAGCCACAGCAGAAATTATCCACACATGGTACGGGTTACGCCCTCGTCCAGAAGGACGACCTGCCCCTGTTATTGATCAACTGCCTGGTTACAATAATGTTTGGCTAGCAACAGGTCATTATCGCAATGGTGTACTCCTTGCTCCGGCTACCGCACAAATAATTCGGGAAGAAATTATTGACTCAGGAAAATAGCTAGAGGTGCGACCCGTGGCGAATTTAATAATTAGATGCGGAAAGCGCACCTATTGTTTTTGTTGAGAGTTACTATTGAGATTTAACAGTTAACCGTCAATCGTCAAAAAACAGCGATCAATTAAAATATATAGGTTAAATGTTCATTAACTGATCAACTAATTGTTTTGTAGGAGGCGCGGCGCAACCTCTCAGGTTTAACCCCAATGGGGTGTCAGGGGAGTATCCAGCCGTGAATTTTTGATGAAATCTCGATGGTTAATCACGAGTTTGCTGATGGTGCTGATGAGCTGTAGCCCGTCGCCTACTCCATCAACTAAGAAAACACCGGTTTCCCAACCGATGCCAAGCCCGCCTAATTTAGAGGACACATCTAAATCTGGCAGTTCAAAGTCCACAACCAAACTGTCTCCACCGGCATCAGATGCCTTTACTATCTCTGCTAAAGGAATTGGACCGGCTAAGTTGGGAATGACCTTGGGACAGCTGAAACAATCCCTAGGGGATAAGGCAAAATTTGAGGTGAAGTCACCGTTTATTGTCGATTTCGATGCGATCGCAGTTATCCAATCAGGACAACCCCAATACTATATTCTTTACCCGATGGGAACACCTATGGGTAATTCAACCGTAATGGAAGCGTTATTCACCACAAATCCTAACTATCGCACCACCAAAGGTGTTGGCCCTGGCACACCCCTCAAACTAGCTGAGCAAACTTACGGTGATGCTACCTTGTCCTTTAACTATGCCAGCGAGTCTCGGGAATACGTCAATTTTGCCAACCTATCGGAAGATATAGCCTTTCGCATGGGAGTAGCCGTCAATGATACTAATAATCAGTTTTCTGGCCTTTATGCTTCACCATTGAAAGAATATAACCAAACCCAGAACTATCGCGACTCAGCGACAATTAAATCTCTAGAAGTCTATTGCCGAGATAAATGTCCTTCACGCTAGATAATCATTTACGTGAGCTTATCATTTAAATGAATAAAAGCTCATTTAATCAACAAGCGTTTGAAATTGCTCTGGAAGCAGTAAGGGAACAGTTGCCCCTCAACTCCCCAGCCATGGGGCAATTTCCACCAATTCCTCTACAGGTCTTTGACACTCTCCCATCCACTAACCAAACCCTTTGGGAATTGCTCAACCAAGGTGCAACAGTTCCCACCATGGTTATTGCTGGGCAACAGACAGCAGGGCGGGGACAGTGGGGACGACAATGGCAATCTCCAAAAGGTGGACTCTACTTATCCTTAGCTTTAGCTCCCAAGTTACAGGCATTGGACAGCGCCCAGCTAAGCATGTGTAGTGCTTGGGGAATTGCTACAGCTTTGAGAGCTTACGCTATGCCTGTGTCTCTGAAGTGGCCAAATGACCTACTACTTAAGGGACGCAAACTCGGAGGTATTCTAACAGAAACCCGTGTCAAACAGGGTCAAATTACCAAAGCCGTTGTGGGTGTCGGAATTAACTGGAGCAATGAAGTGCCGGAATCTGGCATCAATTTGCGCTCATTTTGGCAACCCGAGTCCTATGCCACTGTGACTTCTATAGAAATGCTGGCTGCGATTGTTTTACAAGGACTACTGTCCGGATATCAACTCTGGTCAGAGGAAGGAATGAATAGTTTGCTACCACGATATCTAGCGCTATTCAATTATCAAGGAAGCCAGGTCATGGTAGAAGGAAATCCAGGCATCATAACAGGGGTAACCCCTAGGGGCGAACTGCGAGTGCATCTACACGATACTCCGACCCCAAAAGAAATTTTGCTCAAGCCCGGTACAATCAGTCTTGGCTATCGTAGTTGTTGAGAACTCTTACGGTTAAGGGTCAAATGTTAAGCATCAACTAATCAACAAAACAGGAATTATGGCGTTGCTTAATAATGGAATGATTTTAATAGTTTTGTGGAATGGGCATCTTGCCCGTTCCTGACGGTGCGCACCTATAGCGAATTTAATTCGCCAACGGTCGCACCTGTGGCATGGGCATCTTGCCGTGGCATGGGCATCTTGCCGTGGCATGGGCATCTTGCCGTGGCATGGGCATCTTGCCCGTTACAGTTTCCGGGCGGGCAGGATGCCCACTCTACTCCTATTCATTCCAAGACTGACGCAACGCCGGAATTATGGCTGATGGCTGAGCCGAGCGAGTATAACTGTGTAGTAATTATTTAGTGAGTCGTAAATGACCAAAGAAAACTCCCCTGGTAGCACCCTGTATAGCATTTTCTACCGATGCCCAAAACTCATCCATGGACTGAGTGTGATGAGTAGTATTGGTGTCCTCAGCAGCGGTATGGTTGTGGCCAAAACTCAGTCACCCATAGAAGCTGTATCAGTCAACACCACTACCAAATCTATAACGGAAGCAGCATTTGATCCAACTCTTATTGCTGCTTTGCCTAAACCTACACCCCCAAGCTCCTTTGCTGTGCCAGCTGTGCCAGTGGCCAAACCAGCCCCAGCAAAAGCTGCTTCAAAACCAGTAGCAGCAACCAAGGTCACTAAACCCATTGCCCCACGAGCACCAAAAGTTGCCCGGAAATCAGTAGCTCCCTCGGTGCCTATCCAGGTTAAGAAACCGATTGCTCCACCAGCTAGGAAATCTGTCCGGACAAAAGCGATCGCAGTCAAACGAGTACAGCGTAGAACCCAATTCTCTGTACCAGCTAAAGCCACTGTCGCCAAGCCACCGAAAGTCAAGCTCAATCCAGTAGCATTACAGCCTAGAGTTCCAAAAACCGCTGCTAAAAATAGCTATATTGACCGCACAAACTACAATGTTGGTGCCACTAAACGGTACACTCGCCCCTCGGCAGTTGTTTTAACTGAACGGTCAAGGGGTTGTCGGACTGTAGCCAGAAATGGGCAACTCAGGGGGAATTGTGGTGTTGCCCCGAGGCGTCAACCAATTGCTATCTCTGGAAGTAGACGGAACCGTAGAGTAACTCAATTACCCAGACCACGAGTAATTAGTACTCAAACTGCTAGATATAATCCGGTTCGACCAGTCAGATATAATTCATATAATTCAGTTCAACCGGTCAGATTTAATCGAGTCAAACCTGCCAAGAGTCGTCCAGCTAAATGGGTTCCTCGTGGGATTAGCGTTGCTCGGCGGAATCGGTCTGTCAGGAAACTTCCTACAGCCTTAGCCTACTACAATCTCACCCAACGACCCTTAGGACTGGCCAATTTCAGGCAATCCAGCTTTGTGTTCCCCGTAACGATTCCTTCTGCCATTAGCTCCCTATTCGGCTGGCGGACTCATCCGATTTCCGGTAATCGCCGTTTCCACGCTGGTACAGATATAGCAGCACCCCTAGGTACTCCAGTTGTTGCTGCCGCTGATGGTGAAGTAGTAACAGCTGACTTCTTAGGTGGCTACGGTTTGACCGTTATGGTGCGCCATGAGGAAGGTACCCAAGAAAGCCGCTACGCTCACCTATCAGAAATCTTTGTCCAACCTGGGGAATGGGTACAAAAAGGAACTGTAATTGGGCGGGTTGGCAGCACCGGTAATTCTACTGGTCCCCACCTACACTTTGAATGGCGGCATGCCACTCCCCAAGGCTGGGTAGCAGTGGATGCTGGCTCCCATTTGAAGTATTCTTTAGGTCAACTAGTCCAAGCCCTACAGGTAGCCCAAAATACCTCCTTTTCCCTACGAGGATTTTAGGCTGGTGATCGGGTGATCGGGTGATGGGGTGATCGGGTGATGGGGTAATGGGGACAGAGTTATATCAGCAGCACCAGTTATATCACCGTCTCAGTCCCCAGTCCCTTTTTCCCCTTTACCCTTTACCCTTTACTTAGACAAACTCTCCAACCGAGCTTCCACCATCATTCGCACCACATCCGGCATTTTGTATTGGGCTTGCCAGCCTAACTTATCCCTTGCCTTAGCTGGGTTAGATTTCCCTAAAGCCAAATCAGTCGGTCGGAATAAGTTGCTATCGGTCACCACATGCTCTTGCCAGTCCAAGTCAACTGTAGCAAACGCCGTTGCCACGAAATCTTCTAATTTATAACTCTCCCCTGTCGCTATTACATAATCATCTGGCTGGTCTTGCTGTAGCATTAAATACATTCCTTCAACATATTCAGGAGCCCAACCCCAGTCACGCTGAATTGCCATATTGCCCAAACGAAGCTTCTCTTGACTACCGTTAGCAATCCGACAAGCAGCACTAACAATTTTTTGGGTCACAAATCGTTCTGGTCGTAGGGGAGACTCATGATTAAATAAAATACCAGAGCAGGCAAATAACCCATAGGCTTCACGGTAGTTAGCTACTTCCCAAAACGCTGCTGCTTTAGCAACACCATAGGGACTTCTGGGACGAAAGGGAGTCTGTTCATCAGCGGCTTGTTCTCCAGTATCCCCAAAGCACTCACTAGAACCAGCGTTATAGAGTTTAATGGGAGCACCAGTAAAGCGAATTGCCTCTAGTAAATTAATCGTGCCAGTCGCTATGCTTTCTAGGGTTTCTACTGGTTGTCCAAAAGACAAACCCACTGAACTTTGCCCCGCCAAGTTGTAGACTTCATAGGGTTGGAATTTCGTCAGCACTTGCAAGACACTACGAAAATCCGTCAGTGTCATTGATTCCAACTTAACTTGGTCTCGGATACCCAAATACACCAAGTTCCTAAAGGAGGACATTTGAGCATCCCGTGACGTGCCACACACAGTATAGCCTTTGTCTAAGAGCAATTTTGCTAAATAGGCTCCATCCTGACCAGATACTCCACAAACCAGTGCCTTTTTCATTAACTTTTCTCAGGAAATAAACGATTCATGTCATGTTAATATTAACTATCCATGTTAGATATCATGAATCGAAGTGTACACTATAATAAAGAACAATAATGCTAATTGATAGCCCTGAGCGACAGTCTTTTAAATTTAGTTAATTATCCTAGATTGTCGAGAATTATGGCTAAGGCTAAGTTGTTTAGGGATATAAATAGGGATAGATATAAATAGAGATAAAAATTAACGTTACGTTCGTCAAACTATAAACCGGAGGCAAGAGCTAAAAATAGAGATAATTAAGTTGATTACCTAGGTGAATTACCCCATAACTTCAAACATCACTTATAATTATTTTGATTATAACTATGGTAAAACTATTTTGTTGATACTGTTTTCGTAAATTTTTATTTACTGTAACCTTTTCCCGACAACGGCGACAAATTATCTTGTGTTATTAAATAACTTTGGTTCTATTTTAAATCGTCACCAAAAAAAAATAAGACCCCCTTCTGTCTTGATGAATAGCAAACTACTAGTCAAGTATAACCTGCTGACTTAGAGTTGGCAAAGGGGAACAGATTGGTGTCAGTGCTATTATGTGGGTATTAAGAATTAAGTATGACTAATTACTTATAGCAGCAGTTGGTCAGATGGGGAACTTTCCAGCTACGAGTATCCTCTAAGTAGAACAAACCGATATAGCGCTTTTTCTCCTCATGAGGTACACATATTTTTTTCCCTCTTCCCTGCTCCCTGCTCCCTGCTCCCTGCTCCCTGCTCCCTGCTCCCTGCTCCCTGCTCCCTGCTCCCTGCTCCCTGCTCCCTGCTCCCTGCTCCCTGCTCCCTAAAACAAAAAAAATTGTACCTTACTAGATTAAAAACCGC
>NZ_JAAHIE010000321.1:0-8622 GCF_010671945.1 Moorena sp. SIO4E2 | reverse complement strand
AATAGGGAGTAAGGATAAGCCAATTGACTGTACATCATTACTCGGAGAAATGCTATAGTAGTGGACAAAAGAACTCTTCTCGCCTGTCCCAACTAATCGATAACTAGATAACCATTAATCAAACTAACAATTAATCAAGATAACAACTAATCAAAAAACCTATGCAACCTATTCGACAAGGCGACGTTATTTTACTTCCTGTAGAGCAAATTAATGGACAACAGTTACCTCACCTAACCCTAGCAGAAGGGGAGGTAACTGGACATTCTCATCGCATCAGTGATGGTGTTGCTCAGTTATACGAAAAAAATGGCATCCTTTATCTACAAGTTGTTTCAGAAACAGCAACCTTAACTCACGAAGAGCATCAGCCAATTGAGCTTCCCCAAGGTAGCTGGATGGTGCGAATTCAACGGGAATATGAACCTCAAGGATGGCGATATGTTGCTGACTAATATTATGTCCGGTTGACTACTTATATAGCACAGGGAGTAGGGAGTAGGGAGTAGGGAGTAGGGAGTAGGGAACAACAATTATCACAATTCCTACACGGATCCCTATTCAAACTTGTAACGTGAAACTTGTAACGTGAAACTTGTAACTTACCAATTACTAATTACTAAGCATTCAGCTGACGGCTGACAGCTGACGGCTGTATGCTTACCTCGATACTATCTCCTTAAATCTTATCCAGTTGAACCAAAGCATTGTAGTCTGGAATATCAACTTCAGGCGATCGCTTGCCTTTATCCAATAGCACATTCCCTTCGGGCCAATGTACCTGTAAATTTCCTGGTGTAATCGGTGCGATATGGATGTGTCCTTGGAATTGACCCTTTTGATTCCTCAGAATTACGGCATCGCCATGGTTTAATCCCAGTTTTTTAGCATCCACCTGACTAATCAGCACCGCCTTTCGCTTTGCCCCAGTAATGGCATCTTTCTGTTCTTGCACCATGCTGTTAAATTGCTTACCTCGCCTGGTGGCTACTAGGAAATGACCTTCTGGCAGTTCATGCTTGGGTGGAGATAAAGGGGAAAAATGGGCTAACCCATCCGGTGTGGGGAAATTCCAGCCAAAGCAAAGATGGGAACCACCATACTGGAACTGATCACCTGCTTCCTTAAGATGTTGGATACCAGCATACTGGGGGATAACCTGGGCAATTTCTGCCCGAATCGCGGCTGTGCTATCAAAGTGTAATTTATCTGCTAAATCCGGACGCACTCGCCTTGCTAGTTCCATAAACACTTCCCACTCCGGACGGGCTTCCCCAATCCGAGGGCCAGGAATTTCTGGACTGAAAATCACCCTTCTCTCGGTACTGGTTTCAGTGACTCCCCCTGGGATTTCGTAGCGAGTCGTGGCGGGTAACAAGACTACGGTTTCCCCAGGTTCTACTAACATTTGACTGGAGAGGACAATATCCATATGAACTCTCAGAGGGATTCGCTGTAGTGCCTCTTTGATATATTCTGGTTCTGGCAACACCTCCAGGAAATTGCCTCCGACGGAAAATACTATATCCAACTCCCCTGAATGGGCAGCATCAATCATTTCCGCTGCTGTTAATCCTTTGGTAGTGGGGACCTCAAACTGCCATTGTTGGCTGAGCTTGGCAGCATTTTCTGGAGTAATGGGCTTACCACCAGGAAAAACCGTGGCATAGCATCCCATTTCTGCTCCTCCTTGCACCCCAGAGTGACCCCGAATCGGCATTAACCCACAGCCTTCTCTACCAACAAACCCTTTTGCTAAGGCTAGGTTAATGATGGCTCGCACATTATCTTCGCCACACTGATGCTGGGTAATACCCATGCTCCAGACAAACACAGCTTTATCAGCTTCAGCTAGCATCTTGGCAAAGGCGTACATATGTTCACGGGAAGTACCGGAAAGCTGTTCTAGTTCTTCCCAGGATTGGTTAGCGAGGGTTGCTTTTAATTGCTCAAAATTAGTCGTATGATTTTCGATGAAGGATGAGTCTACCCAATGGTTAGCAATCATTTCCTTGAGAGTGCCATTGAGGAATGCCATATCCCCACCCATGTTGATTAAAAAGAAGTCTTCGGCAAATTTAGTACCAAATAAGGCACTTTCGGGAATCGAAGGCACCCAATAGCGTTCCATACCTGGTTCTTGGTAAGTGTTAATTACCACGATTTTGGTACCAGCTTTCTTAGCCCAGTGGAGATACTTAACTGTAACTGGCTGATTGTTGGCAACGTTAGAGCCAATGAATACTAATAAATCTGTGCCAATCCAATCTTTATAAGAACAAGTAGTAGCTGCTACCCCTAATCCGGCTTTAAGTCCAGCGGTACTAGGAGAGTGGCAGATGCGAGCAGCATTATCTATATTATTAGTCCCTATCGCCCGCACTGCTTTTTGAGCAGCGTAGTAGGTTTCATTTACTGTACCTCTACTGGTTAGATAAACGCTGAATCGGTTGGTGGTGCTATCAATGGGTGAAGAGAAACTATTCCTTAGGGAATCGCTGATTAATTCCAGTGCTTTATCCCAGCTAATTCGACGGAATCCTTTCTCCCCTCGTTGCCGCATCATGGGGTAAGGAAGCCGTCCCAAATCCCGCAGTTGGATACTTTTTTTCCTTTGAAGCTGGGAGACATCTGCTAATATTTCGGGATCAAATGCTGCCATGGTATTCATCCGCAACAACCGCAGCCGGACATTACAGACATGGACACCATCAAGAGTCCAGTCTTTCATACCAGTAGTGCCAAGGGCGCAACCGTCGCAGACTCCGTGATTTAAGATATCCCAAGCATAGGATAACTGGTCTCGGTTTTCCCAAGCTGCTCTGAAGACTTCCCAATAATTGTTCGGGTATTGTTCACCAATACCGAATGGTTTCCAGTTTGCCCAGTGGGAAGGAGTCCAGCGTTTTTTGGGTTGACGCAGCATGAGTTTGGAGTAACGTTAAAATCTGGGGACTTGATCAGGTTATCATAAACTTATAGCAATTATCATAGCTATGAGGTAAACAATTTCTAGATTTTAGGGAACAGCGGATCTGGGAACAGGGAACAGGGAGCAGGAAACAGGAAACAAAAAGTATCACAATTTATTTATAATTGCTATATAAATTACATGATTAAATTAAAGGTTGATTATGAAATTAATGAGGTAATATAACCGTTGATTAATGTTAATATAATTGAGTTATAAATGGTTAGTATTGAGAAATTTTTGTTTTGTGTTGATAGTCGAGCGATCGCTTAATTTAGGAATGCCATTAAAAGTTATCTAAATCTATAGTATTTATCAAATAGGTGAGGTAAATTTTTAATGTTAAGGAATAGGGAATAGTAATCCAGTTCTACTCCCTACTCCCTACTCCCAGATCCGCTGTTCCCTGTTCCCAGATCCGCTGTTCCCTGCTTTTACAGATAAATTTTAAACTTGGTGCAAGCTCTGAGTATAAAGTATGAATCAGCACCGTAGCAAAACTAAATCCCAAGTCTGGGTAGTGGAAAACAGCCAAGTGCGATCGCGTTTAGATCAACTAGCAACAGAGGAACCCTTGGAAATTCGCCTGACCTCTCCCCAGAAAACCGTAGCTGTGACTATGCGCACCCCAGGGGCAGATTTTGAACTAGCAGCAGGGTTCCTCTATTGTGAAGGAATTGTAAAGCATCGGGATGATATTCAACGGATTAGCTACTGTGTGGATTCTAATCAAGATGGTGAGCAGCGCTATAACATTGTGAATGTGGCCCTGAGGGAAGAACTTACTCCAGATTTGCAGCCCCTGGAACGCCACTTTTTCACCACCAGCGCCTGTGGAATTTGTGGAAAAGCCAGTCTTGACGCACTACGCTTGCGAGGGTGTCCAGTTATGTCTGATGCTATGGAAGTCAGCACTGAGGTGATTTACAGCCTATCGGAACAGCTGCGTTCAGCTCAATCAGTGTTTTCCACAACTGGGGGAATCCATGGTGCTGGGTTGTTTAATACCCAAGGAGAGTTACTATCCTTACAAGAAGATGTGGGACGTCACAATGCTGTGGATAAATTGGTGGGTTCAGCCTTATTAACTAATCAACTGCCCTTAAGCGATCGCATTGTGATGGTCAGTGGGCGCTCTAGTTTTGAGATTTTACAGAAATGTCTGATGGCTAGGGTACCAATTGTTTGCGCTGTATCCGCTCCCAGCAGTCTGGCGGTAACCCTAGCCAGAGAGTTTGGGATTACTCTAGTGGGATTTCTGCGGGGAAAACGGTTTAATGTTTATTCTGGGAAAGAGCGTATCTCTAGTTTGTGTGATCATGGTTGATATCTCAGCATTCAGCCGTCAGCGGTCAGCGGTCAGCGGTCAGCATTCCGTAACTCAGATTAAACTTTTGCTTACCTATTGTCTTGATGCAATAGCGAGTGGGGGAAACCCCCTTTGGCCGACTGCATCGCTTATTCAAAAGCTGTTTGGTGTAGCTTACCCTATGTCCATAAGCACATCAAGTAGGGTGGCACAGGCTTCAAGCCTGTGCCACCCATTAGCTGATAGCTGATAGCTGATAGCTGATAGCTGATAGCTGATAGCTGACGCTAGATTACACCACAAAATCGTCAGCCGTAATCAGATTGACGTTCACATCAGTCAAGAAAGCTAACGGTTGATTATTTTCAGTTGTGATCCAAGTGTCACCATTTTGTTCAAAGATAGAAAGTGACCCAAAGGTTAGACCTCCCTCTAATTTCAACAAATCTAGACCATCTTCAAAGTCAACAATAGTGTTCTTGCCTGCAGTGGACAAGACAAACATGTCTTTTCCACTGCCACCAGTCAGGATGTTATCTCCTTGACCACCATTGAGGAGGTCGTTACCGCTACCGCCAAAGAGTTTATCTTGACCTTGACCGCCTAAAAGGGTGTCATTACCATCGTCTCCAAACAATTGATCATCACCGTCACCGCCGTCAAGGAGGTCGTCACCAGCCAGTCCTTGGAGGGTATCTTGACTGTTAAGACCCTTGAGGGTGTCGTTCCGTGAAGTACCAGTGAGATTATCATTGTTTGAGGTGCCAATTTCCGTGATACCCACAAGCAGTATAGAACTCGCATCTGAGAGAGTCCATGCGCCACGCCCCAGAGTTCCAGCTACTAGTAGGTCATCGCTGGGATCGTAGTCAAGATCCCAAACAGGAACATTGGGTAAATCGGTTCCTAGCTTTAACCAATCGGTGAAATTACTGCTGCTAGTTGCTGAAAAGATGCCTATATTGCTGCCAACTACAATCCCATCTACCGTAGAACCGGAAATAAACTCAATTGATCGCAAGTTCAAATCCCCTGGCTCTAAATTTAAGTTGGTGGCGAATTCTTGCAGGTTGCCCGTGATATCCATCCAGTTATTTGCATTGGTGGTCTGAAATACCTGGTCATCATCAATGGCAAAGGCAGTCATCCAGTCGTCGCTATCGAGTACGATATCTCCAACTGTTTCACCAGAATAGTTAGTGTTCGCTAATGTCCCGCCTGATGTGGTGCGGGCAAATATGTTAAATCCCGATCCGACATAAAGTACGTCTGGATTATCTTGCCCATTCCGACGACCACCATAGGCAATTGGATCACCGTCACTGCTGTTGACTCCCACACTACCGCCCCCAGCCGTGTTCACAATAGTGACGTTATCACCCTGGTCAAACGATTCGTAGACGCTAGTGAATCCACCAATAGCAATACGGTTGGGATCAACTTCATTGACTACTACAGGTGTGACAAATTGTGTATCAAAAATGTTTAAACCATTGAGAGTAGGAAAAGTCTGGCTGATTAGGTTGTTATTTGCATCATAGACCCGACGTCTGAAACCAGCTAGAAATTGAAAGCTTGAGTATCGCACCGATTGCTGATCGTTATTAGGATCAATCGAAACTGCGACATCGCCACCATCAGCCGTAGACACGCTATCCCAGACAACTGAATCAGAGTTATTTTGTTGTGTTGTTCCTGTATCTTGGTTTCCGCTGATGATAATGTTGGAAACAGTATCGTAAGCAATATCGTGGATCTCAGTCACCTGCAAATTGCTATTGAGGGAAAACCAATCCCCAGTGTTGTCTTGTGGATTGGTGCGGCGGTAAATTCCTCCATCATCCACTTCAATGATGTCACCATTGGCATCGAAGGTAATTTCGCGGGAATCGGCGTGTGGTGAACTGTTGTTTGCCGTTCCGCCCCCACTAAAGTCGCCTTGGCTGTGAGTTAACGGTTGCCACTGGGGAGAGTTGATATTTTCTGGATTGCCTGGGTCCGTGGGATTTTCATCTGTGTCTCCCCGAAATAGACGACCAGAGAAATCATTAGCTCCTATGGCATTTGGAAACGGGATGTCTTGACGATCTCCACCTACATAGACCACATTTGGATTATTCGGGTCGGCAATAATTGAAAAGTGGATAGCTCCCTGTCCACCAGGCTTTTCCCTGGGGTTTAGTCCTTCAAAGTCGCCATTTCTCTCTTCGGTAACCGGCAGATCCATTTGAGTCCAAGTTGGGTTGGTTGCCGTTGGATTGTCTGTAAATCCGATATAAGAGGCTTGGCCATTGGTGAGAACAGCAGTGTATAGGCGACCATTGCTTGCGACCGCCATCTCTGTGTTATTATTACCTACCCCAGTGATGACCCCATCTAGATTCGCATCCTGATCAGATACGTTAATCCAATTAGCTCCACCATCATCTGAACGAAAAATACCGTTGCCCTGAACCGATACGTAGAAACGCTGGTTGTTAGTTGGGTCACCCACTAGATCAAAGGCAGCTCCGGCATCAAGTCCATTGCTACCTGATCTGAATTCCCAGGTTGCACCATTGTCAGTGCTGCGGTACACACCCCCTTGAGTACCACCACCAAAATTATTAGCACTGACTAAGAGCGTGTTCCCGCGAGAGGCCACACCTGAAATATTTCTTCCTGACAGCAAAGTTTCATCGGCTTCATCAACCATACCGTCACGATCGTTGTCCAGGTTATCAGCCGTTGCCAGTTGAGTCCAGGTCTTTCCTCCGTCAGTGGTCTTTAACAAACCCGTTAAAGCTCCCCCACGTCGTCGGAAAGAACTGAAACGACCTATGCCAGCAATGATCGTTTGATTGGTTGGATCACTCGGATCAAATTCCATTGCGCCAATGGAATTCCCTAGCAAGTCATCCGTCAGCGGTGTCCAGTTAGGGCTGCTGTCCGTTGCATTCGTTGTTTTCCAAATCCCGCCATTTACGGCTCCGATATAAAGGATATTGGCATCATCAGGGTGAGCAAGCACCGTATGAATTGCCCCAACCACCTCATTATTAGGCTGAACATTCTCAACTTGCCCATTCTGTGCCGGACTCGGTCCCTGGGCGATCCACTGTCCTTGAGGAGTAGCTAAAACTGAGCCATAAACTGCTCGTGTTGCTGCCTGAAATGCCAACGGGACTTCAAGATTACTGGTGGTGATCTCTAGTTCCCAGTCTCCTCCCAGTGCCCCAGAACCAGTGGGTTTTGTAGAAGCAGCAATTTCCGCCCCAGTTAGGTAGTGTAGCTTTTCCACAAACTCAATACCCGCATCCCCAGCAGCAACATTGCAACCGTAGAGAAGGATAGGAATAGAAGTGAACTTGCCTTCCTGAGTAACAGAATTTGAAGGAATCCAGGTCTTTAGTTGTCCACCATAGTGATTTAGAGTGTCTAGATTTAACTGGCTATTCCCTAAATACAAACACCCCGGTGAACCGTGAGAAACGATGTGAATAGCAGTAATATCAGTGCGTCCTTGCAGAGCCTTGGTAATTTCTTCAACGCCATCCTGTGTAAAGTCCAGGACAATCACCTCAGCTTCCGGTACCGTACCATTAACTAAACTCTGATAATCATCTACCCCTGAGTCAATAAAAACAATAGTGCTAGAGGTTTTGGAGTGACTTCCCAGAGCGTTGTGTACCTCAATCTCCCCAAAGTTCAACGACTTATCGAGATCGTTAAAACTTGCATATTTGATATCAAACATGCTAAAATGCCCCTTTATAATGTGTTGGTTTGTAACAGTAGCCACTGGTCAAATGGCTACTAGTCTCAGCAGTCGTATAAAATCCGGTTGATTACTGTTAGCATCCTGCACATTAGTATTAGTAGGTGGCTGCCATCCACCTACTAATTGTGACAAGTTGCTAACAGCATCAAGCATTCGATAATAAGGGTTTGACTGATTATAATCTCAACCAAAATTAGCAATCAGATATTTAGGATAATATTTGCGACCTCAACAATCATAACTACCAATCCGGCAAATTTAGGCGAAGCTTTGATGAAGTATCACTGAAGTTTTATTAACATTAAGTTAAGCAGGGCTTTCACATTTATAGGGCTTACGCATTTGCCCCCTAAATCCCCCAATTATGGGGTACTTTGACATCATTACCCCTCCCGGTGCGCTTTCCGCATCTAATTATTAAATTCGCCACGGGTCGCACCGAAAAATTGGGGGGCTAGGGCGTGTCTTCAAACTCCGAGTACCCCCGTTTCCCTTAAAAAAGGGGGACTTTGAGTATGGCTCCCCCCTTAATAAGGGGGGCTGGGGGGGATCTAATATCTTGCGGAAAACTTTGAAAACACA
>NZ_JAAHIE010000320.1:0-8631 GCF_010671945.1 Moorena sp. SIO4E2 | reverse complement strand
AAAGAATGGGGAGCAGAACTAGTACAAGGAGACCTCTGTGTTCCAGAAACCCTACCAAAAGCCCTGGAAGGGATCACAGCTGTCATTGATGCGGCAACATCGAGACCAACAGATTCTCTGACCATCAGACAAGTAGACTGGGAAGGGAAAGTTGCCCTAATTCAAGCTTCTGTGGCTGCTGGTATAGAAAGATATGTCTTTTTCTCAATTCTGGGAAGTGAGAATTTTCCTCATGTCCCACTGATGGAAATAAAACACTGTACAGAACTATTTCTGGCAGAATCAGGATTGCCACACACAATCTTGAAACCAAGTGGCTTTATGCAAGGCTTAATTGGTCAGTATGCGATCCCGATTTTGGATGGACAGGCGGTTTGGATTACAGGAGAAACCTCTCCCATCGCCTATATGAACACCCAGGATATTGCTAAGTTTGGCATTCGTGCTCTTGAAGTTCCAGAAACAGTAAATCAGACATTCCCGGTTGTGGGAACCAGAGCCTATAGTACCTACGAAATCATTAACCTGTGTGAGCGGTTGTCCGGTAAAGATGCTAAAATAGCCCGACTCCCAATAAATTTTTTGCGGGGTATGCGGCGATTCGTGAGATTTTTTCAGTGGGGCTGGAATGTGGCAGATCGGCTTGCCTTCACTGAGGTGCTAGTGAGCGGTAAACCGCTGGATGCACCGATGGATAAGGTATACGAGGTCTTTGGCCTAGACCCTAAGGAAACCACAACTTTGGAAGAATATCTACAAGAATACTTTAACCGGATTATGAATAAGCTCAAAGAAATCGATTACGAGAAAGCTAAAAAGAAGTCTAAGAAGAGGACTCCTTTTAAATCTAAATCCTAGATATTTCCTGGAAAATCGATAAGCGGGAGGTTTTGGGGAGCCAGTGCAGCAAAAGTGCTTCTCGACGGGGCTTCCAAGGTGCGGATGCCAGCCTGAGCACACAGCCGGTTCCCATAGCGCGACTGCATCAAGACAGTAGCTGATTAAATCACAATTGTCCATGATGTTTCAGATAATTTAATCCAAGTAGTTCAAGACGGGGACTGGTGAGTATACCAAAAGCAGGCATTATCTACAACGACCTTAAACCAATGGCTTGTAGCGTTGCTGAAGAGTTGCACAACCAATTGAGGACTGCGGGTTGGGAAGTGTGTATGGCGACAGGGGTTGGGGGAATTCTGGGTTATTCGAGTCCTCAATCACCAGTGTGTCATACACCAATGGACAAACTAGCCCCCCCTGGTTTTGATGACCAGATGGCTTTCGCAATTGTATTGGGGGGAGATGGTACAGTACTAGCGGCTTTTCGCCAATTGGCTCCCCAAGGGATCCCTGTGCTAACGGTGAATACAGGTCACATGGGTTTCTTAACAGAGACCTATGTCAATCAGTTGCCTTCTGTCTTGGAGCAGGTAATGGCAGAAGAGTATGCTATAGAAGAACGGTCCATGCTTTCTGTGCAGATCCTGCGAGATGAGACGATTTGGTGGGAGGCACTTTGTTTAAATGAAATGGTATTGCACCGGGAACCTTTGACGAGTATGTGCCATTTTGAGGTACAAATAGGACATCACGCACCAGTGGATATTGCAGCTGATGGTATAATAGTCTCAACACCCACTGGCTCTACTGCCTATTCTCTAAGTGCTGGAGGACCAGTATTAACTCCTGAGGTGCCGGTGTTGCAACTGTTGCCCATCTGTCCCCATTCTTTGGCATCTCGGGCATTAGTCTTTGCCGACACAGAGCAATTAACCATTTTTCCCGCTACTCCCAATTCGATGGTGATGGTAGTTGATGGCAATGGTGGTTGCTACGTCATACCAGAAGATAAAATAAAAGTTAAGCGATCGCCTTACTCCGCTCGATTTATCCGTTTGCAAGCACCAGAGTTTTTCAGGGTTTTGCGAGAAAAGTTGGGGTGGGGATTGCCGCACATTGCTAAACCGACCTCTGTGGAGTTGCCTTAGAGCGTACATCCATGTCAGAAAGTTTTGTCAACTAGTATTCTCGAGCTGGGGAGCTGGGGATATAGGTAAACAAAACAATCAGGATTTTCTAGATCAGGATTTTCTGTATAGGCTTTCCTCCAGCTGAATTGAAGAAAGCCAGGCCATGGGAAGGGGGGTTAGGCAGGAGTGTCAAAAACGGTGATTGCTGCCTGTTGGTTACGAGAAACACCATTAGCTGGAATCAACTAACCATAAGGGTTTCCTGAACGTGTTGCTCGAAAGTTGTATTCATACCTAGTACTATTAATCTCGATCTGGTAGTTTCTGGTGGTGTCTGGTGGTGTCCCAAATCCATGTATGTAATCTGTGAAACGCAACTTCGGATCAGGGGGGCTTGTGCAACTATACCCCGGTAAGATAGGAGTATCCACCAGCAACTGGCTATTCATGGTCGGTACTTAGGCAATCAACCCAAACTATTCTATGTCTGCTTTGAATCGCAATACTCGTCGTCGGCTCAATAAATTACAACAGACTTCCAGTGTGTGGGAGGGAGACCGCCGTCCCCTGTCAGTTATTGGTAACAATCATCAGCCTGATGGTGAGGGTCATAATGATTGCATTCTTTGGGTGGATGGCTCAGAAGGCATTGTCAGGGCAATGGATTTAGTATCACCAACAATGGGACCAGAAGCGATTGTTCGTGCCCTTATGCAAGCCATGGAACATCCCCAAAGCCCCGCCAGACCAGCACGACCCTCAAAGATTGTTGTTCGTAACCGAGAAATTCAGTTTTTTTTGCGAGGTGTCCTTCAAGGGTTAGACATTGGAATTGATTATGTACCCAATTTACCCTTGATTGACGAACTGTTTCGGGGATTTGAGGAAATGGCGGCTACTCGACAACCCCAGCTACCACCTAAGTATGCCGACCTACTTATAGAAAAAGCCTATGAAATTTGGCATGAAGCTGCTTGGGAAGTAGTGGCTGATCATCAGATTATCTCGATTGAATTAAATCGCTGGGATTTGGAAACTCTATACGTCTCAGTAATGGGTATGCTGGGTATGGAGTACGGGGTACTACTATATCGGTCCTGGGATTCCCTGAAACGGTTCCGATCATCAGTGCTGGCAGATGACTCGTGGGACAAGATGGAACAAGCTTTCTTAGGGCAAGATTGCTTGTTTTTAACCTTCGGGCGGTTTGGGGATGATACCGAAGATGAGGATGAAGAGGATGATATTGATTTAGCTGATTTGCCAGTATCAGAGATTGTACCTGGCTTTGGTACAGTCCATCCCTTGGAAGGAATGCGACCTTATATTTATGAAGAAGAAGCGATCGCCATTTATGTTGCCCTAGAAGCCATTCAGCGATTTGTTCACGATTACCATGAGCAATTAGATGACGAAAACTTACCCAAGATTGGTAAGCGTTACCGCATCCCGGTACCCCTAGAAGCAAAATCTACTGTTAACGTTAAAGTTAACACCCATCCTGACCTAGCGGATGAGTTGTTAGAGATGGCAATTGAGTCCGAGGAAGATGATTTCGATTCAGGGTCGATGACCATACCCTTACGGGATGACCTTGTGCCAAAGGATGCTTTCCTCAAGCTGGGCATGATGTCTTGGGAAGCAATAGAATCTATTCGCTCTGGTGTCAAATCCTATCAGTCTCAGAATATTAAAGCAATCGGGGAAGGCATGCCAGTTATTTTGATTCAAACCACCCGACCAAAGGCACAAGTGTTGATAGAACAGATCCAGACTGCTGGTGGAATCAAAGGGATTTGCTTTAATTCAGGGGAAGACCCCTTTGAGGGCACACGCTACGACCTTGGCATTATCCAAACAGAAAACAGCAGTCTTTATTTGTTAGGAGAGTTTTCTGAAACCGATACCAACCATGCTGCTGCCCGCGAGCAGTGGGAGGAGGGTTGTGAAAATCAGGGCTATTGTGGTTTAGTTATTGCCAGAGGTCTAGCAGGAGCATCTCGGGGTAATCCCAAGCCTCGTGACATGATGGCATTGTTTGAAGCGCGATCGCTCTCCACTACAGATTTGGGAATAGCAATCCTGAAGGCAGAACCCTCAATAACTGAGCCACCCTTTTGAGTTTCTGATTGAGAGAATAGACCTCTTGCAAAAATAACTAAGCAATCATTTTGGATAGCTTCTAAGTCAATTTTGAGACCTATTCCCTATTCCCTATTCCCTATTCCCTATTCCCTGACAACTGCCGCGAAGTCTAATGATTGAGAGACTGCCCACCCAGAAGCCTGATCGGATCACGGGATGAGCTAAAGCAGCAGCAGCCCCGCGCTCTACCCGAAGGGTGAGCGTCGGGAAGAATGCGAGCGAGATGAGGAGGGTGGGTCAATCAATGCCGAAGGAACTGAGGCGAGTGCGACCCACACCGACGAGACGAGCAACTCACTCAGGCAATGAACGAATAAATTCCCGCAGAACATCCGTGATGGATCTTTCGGTTTTTCGACAATAGGAATCCAGTCGATCTTTTTCGGTTTTAGGGAGTCGAATCTGGATTGTTTCTTTACTGGTCATGATTGCAGTGTATGGAAATATGCACTACAATAGTATCACGACAATATTTTTTCCTATGCGAACCGCCTACCAGTACCGATTAAGATTGACTCGACAACAGCAAGTCACCATTGACCAATGGCTTGACATTTGCCGTCGGCAATACAACTATCGGCTGGCAGAGCGGTTTAATTGGTGGGAGCAAAATCGCTGCGATATTAATGCCTGTCCATTGGTATGTCATCTCCCAGAATTGAAAGACCGTCCTGATTTCTATGCTCAGAAACGGGATCTGGTCAACTCGAAAAAGCTGTTCCCCGAATACAAGGATCTGCCGTCACATACTCTGCAAGATGTGATTGCACGAGTAAAAAAGACGTTTGATCGATGGCTCCAAGGGGATTGCAACGGCAAGCGAAGCGGTAAGCCCCGGTTCAAAGGAGTTGGGCGTTATCGTTCAATTGCGTTTCCAGATCCCATTAAGCCAGAACATATTGACGGGCGATTGATCCAGCTACCAAAGATTGGCAAGTTGAAAATGATTCTGCATCGTCCGTTGCCAGATGGCTTCAAAGTGAAAACAGCAACTATTACCAAGAAAGCGGATGGGTATTACATCACGTTGTCGTTACAAGATTCGTCGGTTCCCGTTCTTACTCCTGATGCTCCAAGTCTCGATAATACCATTGGGATTGATATGGGATTGAAAGAGTTTCTGGTAGATGATTCGGGGGCATACGAGCCAATTCCTCAACACTATCGCAAAGCAGAGAGATGCCTGAAACGGTTGCAGCGCTCACTTTCTCGTAAGAAGAAAGGTTCCAACCGTCGAAAGAAAGCTATTAAGCGAGTCGCTAAAGCTCACTTGAAAGTTTCAAATCAGCGCAAAGACTTTCACTACAAAACCGCCAAAAAGCTTTTATCTCAAGGCAAGAATTTAGCACATGAAAAGCTGAACATCAAAGGTCTAGCCAAATCTAGGCTGGCAAAATCTGTTACGGATGCTGGATGGGGTCAATTCCTGCAAATTCTCTCAATCAAGGCTGAAAGAGCCGGATTGTTGGCAATTGCGGTGAATCCAAACGGCACTTCTCAAAACTGCTCTGAATGTGGTGCAAAAGTCCCAAAAACGCTCTCAGACAGGCTTCATAACTGTTCTGAATGCGGGCTGACGATTGACCGTGACCACAATGCAGCAATCAATATCAAGTATTTGGCGGTAGGGCATTCCGTCAATAAAGCTCAGGTAGCGTCCGATGCAATAGCAGGAGTCCCTGAGAAGCCCGCGCTCTATGCGTGACTCATGAGCGTCGGGAGTATGTCACTAGACCAACAACACCACCATCCCCTGGGATTACTTCACCAATTTTACATGCATTTACCTGCTGTGAATTAAACGATGTTAGGGTTTGCTCAACCTGCTGTTGAGGAACAATCAGCACAAAACCAATCCCCATATTATAGGTATCAAACATTGCCTGAGGACTAACCTGACCTGTTTGGGCTAGCCACTTAAAAATTGGTGGAATCACCCAGCTGTTGGGATAAATCTGGACGGATTGTCCAGCACCCAGGCAACGAGGGAGGTTTTCTGGGATACCGCCGCCAGTAATATGAGCCATACCGTGAATCTCGATACCAGCCCTACGAGCATCAAGCACCGGTTTGACGTAAATCTGAGTTGGTGTCAACAATTCCTCCCCTAAGCTTTTACCAGCTAAAAATTCCGGAGTTATGTCCCAGGAAAGAGCGTTGTCTGGGGAATCCTGAACAATTTTCCGGATCAGACTAAAACCATTGCTGTGGACGCCCTGACTGGCCAAACCAATTACCACATCTCCAATTTGGACTTGGGAACCGTCAAGCATGCGGCTCTTTTCCACAATTCCTACACAAAATCCTGCTAGGTCATACTCAGCGAGTTCGTAGAAACCAGGCATTTCTGCGGTTTCCCCTCCTAGTAAAGCACACCCAGCCAGACGACAACCTTGGGCAATACCGGCAACAACCTGAGTCAGTTGTTGTTGGTTGAGCTTGCCAGTGGCTAAATAATCCAAGAAAAACAGGGGTTCCGCACCAACAGTCAAGACATCGTTGACGCACATCGCTACCAAATCAATGCCAACAGTGTCATGGCGGTTGAGGTCTTGAGCCAATTTGAGTTTAGTACCAACTCCATCAGTTCCAGATACCAGCACTGGCTCAGTATATCCAACTGGCAGCTGAAAGCAACCACTAAAACCACCTAGTCCACCTAATACTTCCGAACGGTGGGTACTTTTTACCAGGCTACGGATTTGGTTAATAAATCCTCGACCTGCCTCAATATCAACACCAGCGTCTCGATAATCCATGGGAAAACAAAAATGCTTTTGAGCTAGAAATGCAGGATGTATTTTATATCAAGTCTGGTTGAATACCCATAATTAAGGAGAGGGTGGGGAAGATGGGGAGAAACGGAGGTGTGGGGAGATGGGGAGATAGGGAGATTTTTATTAAGGGTAATTATCCTGACCTGATCTTACAGGGTAGTGTCGATCAAGACCTAGGGGGCAAATAGGGTCAGATCAGTAGTGTTTTGATGAAGGTAGTGGTCAGCGCCGTGGTCAGCGCCGTGGTCAGCGCCCTTTCTTACCAGAATTGGTTGCACCTAGTCTGTATTCAAGTTTACTTTATAGAGGAAATTTGTTGAGGTTGATTCATTAGTTATTTCGCAGATCTTGATGGGATTGATAAGAATTAACTATTATTGGCGTTACTTCACAAAAACTTCACAAAAGCTCTAACCACTAATATAACTTAGTTTGTGGTCAATCTACAACAGTCGATTTTGACAAGTTATTAGTAACAGCTTCATAAAATGGGGATTCCACCATCAGAAACTTCATGGTATTCTGTTTCAGGTTTTTAGTTAAATCACTAATAACCAATTTGTGAGGAGTTAATGGGCAAGTTGAAGTTATGTTGCTGGGTTTCTTGCAGCACCATAATGCCTAAAACTGCCAATTATCGTAGACAACAGACCTATGAATCAAAAAATTTGGGGTGGCATCACCGCTTCTTTCCTAACAACAGTTCTCGGTACAACAACATCAACTCCTGTCTCATCCGCTGAGACAGTTGTTCAGACTGTGAAAGGAAATTCTGATACCCAACTGGCACAAGAATTGCCATCTAGCGCAACTGCAGCAATAAAAAAACTACCAGCTCAGCCCACACCAGAGTTTCAATTGGCTGAGTTTCCAGAGCAACTGAGGACTGCCAGTACCTCAGAAATCATTACCAATATTTATGCTTATCAACTGGCAGGACGTCAGGCAGCTACACTGTATGTCCGCAGTATTCCTGTTCTGACTTTCCTAGGTTCACAGGGAATCAATACTGACCCTAGCAAAGACAGAGTTGCTACTGAGGTTGAAAAGATAGCAACTCCGTCTTCTGTTGCCCCAGGCAACGCTACGATATCGGATGCTAAGGGGTCAGAAAATGACTCAATTCAGCGGGCTCAAGTGGTTGCTGCTCGGATCAATGAACTTCATCGCAACAATGTCAATGCTGAGTCAATCACTGTCCGTTGGAATGGTTCCTACAAAAGCTACAGCATCCAAGTCAATGAGGAAGAATTAGTCCAAGTTGATCAGAATACAATTCTGCCAGATACCACTAAAGACCTGGCTGAAGATGCTCTACAAGCTACTAATCGATTGCGACGGCTGATCGGTTACGCTCCCCCTCTCAAAGAAATTGCCGACTTACCGCCAGCACCAAAACCACGAAGAGTACAGAAAGTAGCTAGGAGTACCACTCGACGAGTAAGAAGTCAGATGAGGGGTATGGCTTCTTGGTATGGTCCGGGTTTCCATGGCCGACGCACTGCCAGTGGTGAGCGATTTAATCAATACGCCCTGACTGCTGCTCATCGTACCTTGCGGTTTGGGACTAGGGTGCGGGTGACTAACATGAGAAATGGTCGCTCCGTCATTGTGCGAATTAATGACCGTGGACCCCACAGCAGGAGTCGGCTCATTGACCTTTCCAGGGGCGCAGCCCGAGTTATCGGACTTGAAAGATCCGGCACTGCTGCTGTGCGTCTAGAGGTTTTATATTAACT